>JAFAQJ010000166.1 GCA_019246455.1 Pseudolabrys sp. | reverse complement strand
CCGCATCGCCGTGGTCGAGCCCGGGGTCACCAATCTCGCGGTGAGCAACGCCGTCGCCGACGCCGGCTTCTACTATGCGCCCGACCCATCGTCACAGATCGCCTGCACGATCGGCGGCAACATCGCTGAGAATTCGGGCGGCGTGCATTGCCTCAAATACGGTATGACCACCAACAACGTGCTCGGTTGCGAGATCGTGCTGATGAACGGCGAGGTCGTGCGGCTCGGCGGCGCGCATCTCGACCCCGGCGGCTACGACCTGCTGGGTCTCGTCACCGGTTCCGAAGGTCTGCTCGGTGTCGTCACTGAGGTCACGGTGCGATTGCTCAAGAAACCCGAGACGGCGCGCGCGCTAATGATCGGCTTCAAGTCGTCCGAGGACGCCGGTGAATGTGTTGGCCGCATCATCGGCGCCGGCATTATTCCGGGCGGCATGGAAATGATGGACGAGCCGGCGATTCACGCCACCGAGGAATTCGTTCATGCCGGCTATCCGCTCGATGTCGAGGCGCTGCTGCTGGTCGAGCTTGATGGGCCGCAGGCCGAGGTTGATCACCTGATCGGCCGCGTCGAGGAGATCGCCAAGACGTGCAAGGCGGTTAGCGTCAAGGTATCGAATTCCGAGCAAGAGCGGCTTCTGTTCTGGGCGGGCCGCAAGGCGGCGTTCCCGGCGGTCGGCCGTATTTCGCCCGACTACTACTGCATGGACGGCACCATCCCGCGCGCCAAGCTGCCGCTGGTGTTGGCGCGGATGCGCGAGCTGTCCGAGAAATATGGGCTTCGCGTCGCCAATGTGTTTCACGCCGGCGACGGCAATCTGCATCCGCTCATCCTCTACGACGCCAACAAACCGGGCGAACTCGACAAGACCGAGGAATTCGGCTCGGAAATCCTGAAGCTTTGTGTCGAAGTCGGTGGCGTTCTGACTGGCGAGCACGGCGTCGGTGTCGAGAAACGTGACCTGATGCCGGCGATGTTCAATGAGACCGACCTCAACGCCCAGCAGCGCGTCAAATGCGCATTCGACGAGAAGGGCCTGCTCAACCCCGGCAAGGTGTTTCCGGTGCTGCACCGCTGCGCCGAACTCGGCCGCATGCACATTTCCGGTGGCAAGCTGCCGTTCCCCGACATTCCGCGATTCTGAGATGGCCCATACGCTCAAGCCCCGCGACGCCAAGGAAGTCGAGGCCGCCGTGCAATGGGCGCTCGGCGAGGAGAAGGCCTTGGAGATCGCCGGCCACAGCTCGAAACATGCGATCGGCCGGCCAAGCCAAACCGATATCACGCTCGATCTGTCGGGCCTGTCCGGCGTCACGCTCTACGAACCCGAAGAATTGGTGCTGTCCGCCAAAGCGGGTACGCCGCTCGCCGAGATCGAAAAGATGCTCGACGAACACGATCAGGAATTGGCGTTCGAGCCGATCGATTATGCCCAGCTTCTCGGCGGCAAGGCCGGCGACGGCACGATCGGCGGCACTATCGCCGCCAATCTCTCGGGGCCACGCCGGCTCAAGGCGGGCGCAGCGCGTGATCATTTTCTCGGCGTCACGGCTGTCACCGGTCGCGGCGAAACCATCAAGTCCGGCGGCCGCGTGGTGAAGAACGTCACCGGTTACGACATGTGCAAGGTGCTGGCGGGCTCGTGGGGCACGCTCGCCGCGATGACCGACATTACGCTCAAGGTGCTGCCGAAAGCCGAGACGCAGGCGACTGTGGTCGTTGCCGGCCTCGACGATGCGAGCGCCGCGGCGGCAATGACGGCGGCGATGGGCTCTCCGCACGACGTCTCCGGAGCCGCGCATCTGCCCGACCATGTCGTGTCATGGTTCGACGGCTTGCCGGGTGTCGAGGCCGCAACCGTATTGCGGCTTGAGGGCTTCGGACCGTCGGTGACGCATCGCAAGAACGCGCTGGCGGCGATGCTCAAGGACTACGGCAAGGTCGCCATCGTCGAAGACAAGGAGTCGCGCGCGCTGTGGTATGGTATTCGCGACGCCAAGCCTTTCACAACCGTAGACACGCGCCGCCGACCGCTGTGGCGTATTTCGACCGCGCCGTCGAAGGGACACCTGATCGCGACCCAGATCACGCCGGCGGCGCAAATCTTTTATGATTGGGCCGGCGGCCTCATCTGGGTCGCGATGCCTTATGAGGATGAGCCGGATGCCGCTGCGATCCGATCGGCGGTTGAAAAGGTTGGCGGCCACGCCACGCTCGTTCGCGCGCCGGTCGCCGTGCGCGCCGCCATTGAGGTGTTCCCGCCGCAGGACAAAGGTGTGGCCGCTTTGAACAAGCGGCTCAAGGACGGCTTCGACCCGAAGGGCATTCTTAATCCCGGCCGCATGTGGGCGGGCGTGTAGTTATGCAAACCTCTTTCACCCTCGCGCAGCTGGCCGACCCGCAGATCGCCGAAGCCGACAGTATCCTGCGCGCCTGCGTGCATTGCGGTTTCTGCACCGCTACGTGCCCAACTTACGTGCTGCTCGGGGACGAGCTCGATTCTCCGCGCGGCCGCATCTACCTGATGAAGGAGATGTTCGAGCAGGAGAAACCGGCGACGCGTGAAGTCGTCAAGCACATCGACCGCTGCCTTTCGTGCCTCGCCTGCATGACGACGTGCCCGGCCGGCGTGCACTACATGCATCTGGTCGATCAGGGCCGCGACCACATCGAGAAGACCTACCGGCGGCCGATCCACGACCGGTTGCTGCGCTGGCTGCTGGCGGCCATCTTACCGTATCCGGCGCGGTTCCGCACCGCGCTGGTCGCCGGGATGCTGGCGAAACCGTTGGCGCCGGTGCTGCGGCTCATCGGCCTCAAACGGCTCGCCGCCCTGCTGCGGCTGGCTCCCACCAGGGCGCCGGCGCCGCCAGCCGACATTGTCGGCAAGGTTTATCCGGCCGAAGGCAAGAAACATGGCCGCGTGGCGCTCTTGTCCGGCTGTATCAACCCAGTGCTCGCGCCGTCAACAAATGAGGCGGCGATCCGCCTGCTTAACCGCAGCGGCATCGAGGTCGTGATCGCGGCGGGTGAGGCGTGCTGCGGCTCGCTCGTTCATCACATGGGCCGCGAGGAGCAGGCCTTCGCGCAGGCGCGGAACAATATCGATGCCTGGACGCGCGAGATCGAAGGCGAGGGGCTCGACGCCATCCTCATCACGGTGTCGGGCTGCGGCACGACGGTCAAAGATTACGGTCACATGCTGCGCAGCGATCCGGCCTATGCGCGCAGGGCTGCGACGGTGTCGGCGCTCGCCAAGGACGTGTCGGAGTACCTCGTCGGCATCCGCCTGCCGCCGAATCAGCCGCACGATTTGACCGTCGCCTACCACTCGGCCTGCTCGCTGCAGCATGGGCAGCAGGTCATGCGCCAGCCGCGCGAGCTGCTGACCAAGATGGGATTTGCCGTAAAAGACATACCGGAAGGGCACTTATGCTGCGGCTCGGCCGGAACCTACAACATCATGCAGCCGGACATCGCGGCGAGGTTGCGCGAGCGTAAAATCGCGAATATTGAACGTACCCGTCCTGACGTGATCGCGGCCGGCAACATCGGCTGTTTGACGCAGATTGCCGCCGGCACCGCGATCCCGGTTGTTCATACGGTTGAGTTGATCGATTGGGCGACCGGCGGTCCGTTGCCGGACGCGCTGAAGGATTTGCAAACCGGTCGTGGCCAAAAGCCGGGCCTTGGCGACACGGTCGTAGCGGCCCATTAGGCCATCGCGTTTTTATTTCGTCGGCGCGTCATTTGGCCGAGTGGTGTATCTCACACACTGACCCGGAGATCGAGCATGGCGAAGGCCAAGAAGAAGCACGGCGCGAAGAAATCCAAACGTGCGTCGCGGAAGAAAATGAAGACGGCAAGCAAGCGCAAGTCGACGAAGAAAGCCGAACAGGGATTCTGGGCGAGCTTTTTCGGGGCGTTTGCCGGCCCACCCAGCGGCAGAGGTTCATGAAGGCACGTAAGTTTGTAAAGCGGGCGCCCGCGCGTAAAGCGGCGCCCGGCAAGTCAAAAAAGACGACCACGAGGAAGGCCAGCAAATCGGCGAAGAAGGCCGCAAAGAAAAAGACGGCCAAAAAAGCGGTCAAGAAACGGGCTTCAGCGCCGAAGGCCAAAGTAAAGCCGGCGTCGAAGCCGCGTTCGCGTACCGGCGTCCGTAGGGCTGCGTCCAAAAAAATAAAGAAAAAAGCTGCGGCAAAATTCGCCACAAAAACTGTCCGCAAACCTATTGCGAAGCTGGCGCCCGCCCCAGTCGCGCCGTCACCCCCGCCGCCGCCTTATACCGTGCTCGGGCCAATGCGTGCGCGCTACGCCGAAGTGCTCACCGCCGGCGCGCTCGAATTTCTCACAGCGCTGCATCGCCAATTCGAGCCGACGCGTCAGGCTGTGCTCGCCGCGCGCGCTGAAAAGCAGAAGCGCTACGACGCCGGCGAACTACCCGATTTCCTTGCCGAAACCAAAGCGATCCGCGACAACCAAGACTGGCGCGTCGCGCCCATTCCGGCTGACCTGCAAAACCGCCGCGTCGAGATCACCGGTCCAGTCGACCGCAAGATGATCGTCAACGCGCTCAATTCCGGCGCGACACACTACAGGGCGGACTTCGAGGACGCCAACTCGCCGACTTGGGCGAACAACGTCGAAGGTCAGGTCAACCTCAAGGACTATTGGGCAGGGCACATCGCCTTCACCGATCCCGGCTCGAAGAAACGCTACGAGGTCAAGTCCAATCCCGCGGTGCTGATCGTGCGGCCGCGCGGCTGGCATCTTGATGAGGTGCATCTGACGATCGACGATGCTCCGATCTCCGGCGCGCTGTTCGATTTCGGTCTCTATTTCTTCCACAACGCCAAAGCGCAACTCGGCAAGGGCACGGCGCCGTACTTCTATTTGCCGAAATTGGAGAGTCATCAGGAGGCGCGATTGTGGAACGACGTCTTCGCGTTCGCGCAGGAACGGCTCGGCATGCCCAAGGGCACGATCAAGGCCACGGTGCTGATCGAGACGTTGCCCGCGGCGTTCGAGATGGAAGAAATCCTTTACGAGATGCGCGAGCACATCGCCGGCATGAACGCCGGTCGTTGGGACTACATCTTTTCCTTCATCAAGACCTTCGCGAAAAATCCGAACTACATCCTGCCGGATCGCTCGCAGGTCGTAATGGGCGAAGCTTTCCTTGGCGCCTACGCTGCGCTGCTCGTCAGGACCTGTCACCACCGCGGCGCTTTCGCGATGGGTGGCATGGCGGCGCAAATCCCGATCAAGGGCGACGAAGCGGCGAACGACGCCGCCTTCGATAAGGTGCGCGCCGACAAGGAGCGCGAAGTGCGCGACGGCTACGACGGCACTTGGGTCGCGCATCCCGATCTCGTGCCGGTTGCCAAGGAAGTGTTCGACCGCATGATGCTCGAGCCGAACCAGGTGCATCGCGAGCGCCTGCACGTGCGCGTGCTGCGCGACGACATGCTGCAGGTTCACTCAGGCACCAAGACCGACGAAGGTTTTCGGCTCAATCTGCGGGTCGGCGTGCAATATATCGAGGCCTGGCTCAACGGCCGCGGCGCGGTGCCGATCTATCACCTAATGGAAGACGCGGCGACCGCCGAGATCTCGCGCGCACAGGTCTGGCAATGGCTGCAATACGGCGCCGAGCTCGAAGGCGGCATCAAGGTCTCGCGCGCCTATTTCGAGAAGGCGATGCACGAGGAGATGGAGAAAGTGAAGGCCGAAGTCGGCGGGCGCCACTATGCGCAAGGCCGCTTTCCCGAAGCGATCCGCATCTTCCGCGAGCTGGCGCTCAGCCGCGACTTCATCCCGTTCCTGACGATCCCGGCCTACAAGTTGATTTCATAGTGGAATCCCGCTTCAGCCCGCGGCGGATGACGTTTCGATAAAATCGCCATAAATCCGCGCCGCGCCCCTATCTCCCGGCTGCCGTCATTGGCTAGCATCGCCGCGGGTATCCGAGGCGTCGGATAGGGGGCTGTCATGTTGCGTCGTGTATTCTTTGCGAGCGCTTTTGTTTGCACGCTAATTTCAAGTCAGTCCGTTTTTGCACAAGGATCCGACGGTAGCGCGCTTCGTCTCGGCGCCAGCCCGTGGTCGCTGTCGTTCACGACCGGCCCTGACTTCATGTACGCCAAATCGACCTATCGCAGCACCGGCGCGCAGGCGCCGCTCGATGCGTCGTCGAGCCACACCGGCGCGCTGATCTGCGGCGGCGTCAATGGCTACTGGCCGATGCCTGGCCTGATGCCGAGCGGCTACAACGGCACTTATGGCGGCGGCATCAACATCTGCGGCGTCGCCGGCGGCAAGAGCGAACTGTTTCGCTATATCGTGCATCCGGCGGGCGGCGCGTTTACTGCGACGGTCGACCCCGGCCTGCGCATCGAAGCCTATGTCGGTCTTCATTGGGATGCATTCGGTCCGGAACGAACCAATCCATACCTGTTCATGCGGGTAGGCCCGGTGTTTGCCGAGAACAAGGTTTCAGTCACCAGCGATCAGACCGGCGCCGGTGGCCGACTGGAATCGGCGAGCCGTTCGGACTGGAATGTCGGCGCCGGCGTCGAATTGGGAATTGCCTCGCCGCTATGCGACAAATGTGCGTTCGGCAATCCGTTGCGCTGGTCGGTGTCTGGCAAAGGCTACTGGTTCGGCGCGGGCCCGTCAGTCAGCGTGACCTCGTCGACTTTCGGCTTCACTGAGACCGCGCGCATCTCGCGCAGCAGCGAATACTCGATCAATCTTGGCCTGAACATGCGGTTCTGAATGCGAGCGTAATACCCGCGCCCGCAAGAGCTAGTTCTTCAACCGGTACCCGGTCCTGAAGATCCACCAGATCACGACGAGGCAGGCGGCGAGGAAGAACGCCGTCATCGCGACGCTAACGCCGATATGCACGTCGGCGATCTCGAAGAAGCTCCAGCGGAAACCGCTGACCAGATAGACCACCGGATTGAACAGCGTCACGGTCTGCCAGATCGGCGGCAACACGCTGGTCGAGTAAAAGGTGCCGCCAAGGAAGGTCAGCGGCGTGATGATGAGCAGCGGGATGATCTGAAGCTTCTCGAATCCGTCCGCCCAGATTCCAATGATGAAGCCGAACAGGCTGAAGCTGAGCGCGGTCAACAGCAGGAACGCGATCATCCAGAACGGATGCGCGATGCGTAAGGGCACGAACAAGAACGCGGTCGCGAGCACGATCAGCCCGAGAATGATCGACTTGGTGGCGG
>JAFAQJ010000159.1 GCA_019246455.1 Pseudolabrys sp. | reverse complement strand
TCGAGATCGTTGGTCGGCTCGTCAAGCAGCAGCACGTTGGCGCCGGAGCGCAGCATCTTGGCGAGGTGCACGCGGTTGCGCTCGCCGCCCGACAGGGCGCCGACTTTCTTCTGCTGATCGGCGCCCTTGAAGTTGAAGTTCGAGACGTAAGCGCGCGAGTTCACTTCCTTCTTGCCGAGCAGGATGATGTCCTGCCCGTTCGAAATTTCGTCCCACACGGTCTTTGAGCCGTCGAGCGCGTCGCGCGACTGGTCGACATAACCGAGTTTGACGCTGTCGCCGATCTTAATGGTGCCGCCGTCAGGCTTTTCCGCCCCGGTGATCATGCGGAATAACGTGGTCTTGCCGGCGCCGTTCGGGCCGATCACGCCGACGATGCCGCCGGGCGGCAATTTGAACGTCAGATCGTCGATCAGCAAATTGTTGCCGTAGCCTTTGCGCAGCTTGTCGAAGTCG
The DNA here is from genome assembly GCA_019246455.1 of Pseudolabrys sp. GTDB lineage: Bacteria > Pseudomonadota > Alphaproteobacteria > Rhizobiales > Xanthobacteraceae > Pseudolabrys. The sequence continues at coordinate 2,609 of JAFAQJ010000159.1, read as the reverse complement.
ATGACGTTGTTGCCGAGCCGCTCGGCGACCGGAATAATGATCTGCGCCACGGTGTTGACCTTGGCGTTCGCGACCTTGAGCAATTCCTCGTAGCGCTCGTAGCGCGCCTTGGATTTCGATTGCCGCGCTTTCGGCGACGCGCGCACCCATTCCTGCTCGCGTTCTAGCGTGCGGCGGCGCGCCTCGTCCTCGCGGCCTTCTTGCTCCATGCGCTTTTGTTTCTGTGCCAGCCACGACGTGTAGTTGCCCTCGTAGGGGATACCGCGGCCGTGGTCGAGCTCGAGGATCCAGCCAGTGACGTTGTCGAGGAAGTAGCGGTCGTGGGTGACGATCAAGATCGCGCCCGGATAATTGCGCAGATGGCCTTCGAGCCAGTTTACGCTCTCGGCGTCGAGATGGTTGGTCGGCTCGTCGACCAGCAAGAGGTCGGGCTGATCGAGCAGCAGCCGGCACAGCGCGACGCGGCGTTTCTCCCCGCCTGAGAGTTTGCTGATCTCGGCGTCGTCCGGCGGGCAGCGCAGCGCGTCCATTGCCTGATCGACCTGCGAGTCAAGGTCCCACAGGTTCTTGCTGTCGATTTCGTCCTGGAGCTTCGCCATCTCGTCGGCGGTCTCGTCGGAGTAGTTGGTGGCGATCTCGTTGTAGCGCTCGAGCAGCGCCTTCTTTTTGGCGACGCCCTCCATGACGTTGTCGCGCACGCTCTTTGAGGCATCGAGCTGCGGTTCCTGCTCGAGGTAGCCGACCCGAGCGCCTTCGGCGACCCAGGCCTCGCCGGAATATTCCTTATCGAGCCCGGCCATGATCTTGAGCAGGGTCGATTTGCCCGAACCGTTGACACCGAGCACGCCGATCTTGGCGTCCGGGTAGAACTGCAGGTGGATGTTATCGAGCACCTTCTTGGAAGGCGGATAGGTCTTCGACAGACCCTGCATGTGATAGATGAACTGGCGGCCGTTCATTGGGCTGTCGTGCTCGATTTGCGGGAAAGACGTGCGGCTATGGCTAACCGCGCGCTGATGTAGCGAGCGGAACCCGCAAGGGCAAGCGCTGCCACAAATTGAAAACCTGCCGTTAACGCGCCCCTGTCATCATTTTGCCGATCTCGCTTGGTCCAAGACGCGTGGGGACGCGCACGGCCAAGTGTACGGCGCCGCTGCTTCGACGCCGATTGGTTCGGGGAGTAAAATCGTGGGACGTGCCATCGCGGCGGTCGCGACCGCCTCTTCCGACTGGCTGCCAAAGCTCGGCCAGGTCGTCGGCAGATATCTCTATCAATTCGCCTCCGCGGCGCTCGGCGGCTACCGGCCGGAGCTGCATTACATGCGTGGCCCGGGCCCGGCCTGGCGCGCCAAGTACGGCAACCTGCACGGCAACCTGCCGCCGAGATAAGCCACCCGGCTTGTCGGTCGGCCTCCGCTGAGGTTTAAGTCCGCCCCGGACTTCGCCAGCACGGGGCCGCCCTATGCCGACCAAGGTTGCCATTCTCGACGACTACCAGAACGTCGCGCTGTCCTATGCCGACTGGTCGCCTGTCAAAAAAGACGTCGAGATCACAGTCTTCAACAAGCCATTCGGCAGTGCCGAGGAGGCGATCAAGACGCTGCAGGGTTTTCCGATCGTCGTCGGCATGCGCGAGCGCACGCCGTTTCCGAAAAAAACCATCGACGCCCTGCCCGACCTCAAGCTCCTCATCACCACCGGCGCGAAGAACAATTCGTTCGACGTGGGGGCGGCGAATGCGCGTGGCGTCACGGTGTGCGGCACCGGCGCGACCGGCAATCCGACGGCTGGCATTGCCTTTGGCCTGATGCTCGAACTCACGCGCCGCATCGGCTTTGAGAACGCCCGCATGAAGGCCGGCGAGTCGTGGCAGGTGACGATCGGCCGCGATCTCGAAGGCCTCACCCTCGGCATCGTTGGGCTCGGCAAGCTCGGGACGCGCATTGCGACCATCGCCAAGGCGTTCGGCATGAAGGTGATCGCCTGGAGCCAGAATCTGACGACGGAGAAAGCGGTGGCGGCCGGCGCCGACTACGCCACTAAGGAAGATCTGTTCCGTAACGCGGATATCGTGACGATCCATCTGCAATTGTCCGATCGCTCGCGCGGCACGGTGACTGCGGACGACATCGGCCGCATGAAGAAGACCGCCTACCTCATCAATACCGCCCGCGCGCCGATCGTCGACCAGGCGGCGCTGCTCAAGGCGTTGCAGAACAAAAAAATCGCGGGGGCTGGGCTCGACGTGTTCGAGGTGGAACCGCTGCCGCCCGACCACCCGTACCGCAGGCTCGACAATGTCGTACTCACTCCGCATCTCGGCTACGTCAGTGAGCAGAACTATCGCACCTATTTCCGCGACATCGTCGAAGACATCCGGGCGTTCCTGGACGGCAAGCCGGTGCGCATGATCAGCGCCAAATAACGGGTTACCGCGGCTGCCTTGATTCCGCCAGAGCGATGCGTCTAACTATTGGCCGTCGTCCAAAGCAGGGGGATGGCCCGTGAAAAAAATCATTGTCGCGACCGCACTGCTCACTGCCTTCGTCGCGCCCGCTTTTGCGCAAAAATCACAGCCGAAGCCGGAGGATCCGGTTGCCGCCGGCGCC
>JAFAQJ010000435.1 GCA_019246455.1 Pseudolabrys sp. | reverse complement strand
GCAATCGGAATATTCGAAACCGTAACGGAATGTGCGCTTGAGCGGCTACCCGACCTCGTGATGAGTCAGGTCGACAGTACGCGTCGCCGGCAGCAGCCGCCGGCCACCGATACGGTCGTAAATAAACAGCCCCAGCCGTAGCAAAAGTGGCGAGCGCGGCCCTGGTTGCGGCAGCATGAAACGCAGCGGCTGCACGATGTGGGGCGCCATGCGCAGCATAACTTCGCGCTCATGTAGCGCCTCCCGAACCAGGCGGAAGGCGCCGTGCTCCAGATAGCGCAGACCACCGTGAATGAGCTTGCTGGAGGCTGATGAAGTGCCCGATCCCAAGTCGCCCTGCTCAACCAGCAAAACGCGAATCCCGCGTCCCGCCGCATCACGGGCTATTGCAGTGCCGTTGATGCCGCCGCCGATGATCGCGAGGTCGAAATCAGAGCGGGAATCAGCCATGGGACGATGATTCGTGCATCTTTTTGGAGAATGCGAGGCTGGCCGTAGCCTCTCAAGAACCGTTCGGCGTATCGTACGTTAAATCACAGCTATCGCTGGTATGTTGGTTGCCTTGTCTTCGCCATATCGTCCGCTGATTAAGATCGCATTGCCGAGTTCGCTTTCCTAGAACATGCCATCTCCCAGCCTGCTTGTTATCGAAGGAAACTCCCCCCAAACGATGGCCGAGCATGTCGCTCACGGCGGCGTCCCGGCGAGCGAGGGCTATTCCAATCTGCTGCGTGAGCTCTTGCCCGGCGCGCAGGTCGATATCTGCTATCCCGGCGATCCGACGGCTGTCCTTCCGGAAGGGCAATCGCTTGAGGGCTACGATGGCGTCGCCATTACAGGTTCATCCTTGCACATCTACAATGGCGGACCCGAGGTTTCACGTCAGATTGAATTGGTTCGCGCCTTGCTGGCGACCGGTACGCCAGCATTTGGCTCGTGCTGGGGCTTGCAGATTATCACCGTCGCCGCTGGTGGCAGTGTGCGGCGCAATCCGAAAGGCCGCGAGATCGGTTTCGGCCGCTCCATTCGCCTCAACGAGGCCGGCCGCAAGCATCCGATGTATGCCGGCAAGCGCGAAATTTTCAACGCCCCAACGGTACATCTCGACGAAGTCGAAATGATCGCGCCAGGAATGACCGTTCTCGCCAGCAACGAAGTCTCCGACGTGCAAGGCGCGGAAATTCGCACCAAGGGCTCGACCGCATGGGGCGTGCAATATCACCCCGAATACCCGATGCGAGAACTCGCGGTGATCGTGCGCCGGATCGGCACTCGGTTGATCTCCGAGGGTTTTTTTACCAACGTCAAGGACGTCGAGGAATACGCCAAGGAACTCGACACGCTGGACAAGGATCCCGACGACAAACGTCTCGCCTGGCGTAATGGCATCAGCAAGAATGTGCTCGACAAGAAGTTGCGCACGCTTGAAGTTTCCAACTGGATCGAATTCCAGGTGCTACCGATGCGGGTCAAGCGCGGCCGCGGCTAGCGCGGCCCAATTTCGCCTCAGGATTCTCCCATGGACTTTACAGGCAAGGCCGTTGTGATTACCGGCGGCACCGGCGCGCTGGGCAGCGCCGTGGCAGGCGCATTGCTCGCGCAGGGCGCGGCGTGCCGCATCCCTTATATGCATGACGCCGAGATGCAGCACTTCGCGCACCGCGACCACAAACAAGTGAGCTTGGTCGCGGTGAAGAATCTTGCCGACGAGACTGATGTAGGCAAACTCTACACGGGCCTCTCGGGGTTGTGCGCATCCATCCACATCGCCGGCGGCTTCGTACCGGGGACGGTCAGGGACACGAGCAAAAGGCAACTGATGGAACAGATCGACAGCAATCTGATGTCGTGTTTCCTGTGTTGCCGCGCCGCGCTTAACGCGATGGACACTGGAAGCGGACGCATCGTCAATGTCGCAGCGCGGCCGGCGCTTGAATGGCGCAGCGGCGCCGGCATGAGCGCCTACACCGTCAGCAAGGCCGGCGTCGCTGCCCTCACCGTCGCGCTTGCCGAGGAAGCAGCGAAAGATGGCGTTCTGGTCAATGCGGTCGCACCATCGATCATGGACACACCGGCAAACCGCAAGGCGATGCCGAAGGCCGACTTCGACAAGTGGCCGAAAGTCGAGGAAGTCGCAGCAACGATCGTGTTTCTGGCATCAAGCGATAATCGCGTGACCCGCGGCGCCGTCGTGCCAGTTTACGGCAAGTCTTAATCGCTACTGACAGGCACCAGTTCGAGCGCCGGACGCACCAGTTTCTGCACCGCGGTCGAAGCCACCACCGTTTTGCCCTCCGCATAGGCTTCGTGATTCTTCTCGATGTCATCGAGATCGTACAGATAGTTGACCATCAGACCATAGCCCTGCTCGATCGCCTTCTCCGACGTATCGCCGAGCCAATTAATGCGCTCGAGCCGTGCGCCGTTGCCGAGATGAAAACGGGCGACCGGGTCGACCGGCAGACCGCGCGGCGTTTTGGCACGTAGATAGTAGAAAGCGGCGGCGCGCTTGAGCGGTTCCTCAAGCTGTGAAAAGACTTCCGGGTCGGTCCACCAATGTGGTCGTTCGAGCAGCGTTAGCGCCGCGCGGTCGGCCTCGCTGAAAGCCGGCGAGTTCTCCGCCTTGAGTTCGCGCACGAGCCAGCGCGCGAAATTCGGCACCGGCGACAATGTCACGAAAGTCGACAGTTTTGGCAGCTCGCGGCAGATTTCCTCGACTACTTGCTTGATCAGAAAGTTGCCAAAGGAGACGCCGGCAAGACCACGCTGGCAGTTCGAGATCGAATAGAACACCGCAACCCGCGCCTTTTCGAGCTCCACGAAACTCTGCCGGCCACTCGCTAAAATCGGCGCGATTGCTGGCGGAATGTCGCGCTCGAGCGCCACTTCGACGAAGATCAACGGGTCGTCGACCAACGCCGGATGGAAGAACGCAAAGCAGCGCCTATCCGGCGGATCGATGCGGCGGCGCAAGTCGTCCCAGCCGCGGATTTCATGCACTG
>JAFAQJ010000431.1 GCA_019246455.1 Pseudolabrys sp. | reverse complement strand
AGGCAGCATTGACGAGCGGGCTTCCGATGATATCATCATTGTTCGCAGGCGCTGCTTTTGCGGCTGCCGGGCTCTATCAATGCACCCCGCTCAAGCAGGCTTGCTTTCAGCAATGCCGGCAGCCGTTCCAGTTTTTCTTTACGAATTGGAAAACGACACGATCGGGTGTTTTCGTTCTGGGATTGCGGCAGGGTGCCTATTGCCTTGGTTGTTGCTGGGCGATGATGGCGTTGATGCTGATCGCCGGCGCGATGAACGTTGTCTGGATGGCACTCCTTGGAATTACGATGACGCTTGAGAAGATGGCAGACGATTTTTTTCGGCGTGCCCTGGGGGTCGCACTGATCGCTATCGGCGGTGGGTTTATACTGTCGACATATGTATTTCCGTAGGGGAGCGAAACATTGGCGGAATCCTGGACTCTAAAAGGCGAACTCGCGCTGTCCTGCAGCTGCACAGTGTTCTGTCCATGCGTACTATCGCTTGGAGATCATCCCCCAACCGAAGATCGCTGCCAGACATGGGCGGGTATTCGCATCGACCATGGCCACTTCGACGACATTGACCTGTCGGGTGTGAAGGTCGGATTGATGATGGATCTACCGGGCATCATGTCGCGCGGCAATTGGACCGCAGCGCTGTTTGTCGATGACACGGCTTCGGCGCAAGCAGTGAAAGCGCTCACCCGTATCTTCACCGGCCGCGTCGGCGGCACGACGCATTTATTGTCGATCCTGGTGGGAAGTTTCCTTGGCGTGCGTCAAGTGCCCATCACTTACGACATTCAGGGTGAAACGCGCATTATCAAGATCGAAAAATATGTTGATGGTGCGATCACTCCTGTGCGCGGCAAGGAGCGTGGGCAGAATGTCCTGGTGCGTAACAGCGAATACTGGATCGCACCCGACGTCATTGTGTCGCGCGCTGACCGGTCGCGGTTTCGCGGTTTCGGCCGTAACTGGAAGTTGGACGGCCGTTCCGCGGAAATTTGCAAGCTTGATTGGGGTAATTAAACGAGTGCGCACGATCGACACGTATCGCGCTTTCGCTATTCATATTTTCACGGCCAGCGGGGCGGCGCTGGCGCTGATCGCTTTGCTGCTTGCCGTCAACGAGCAATGGGCGGCGATGTTTTTCTGCCTTGGCGTCGCCGTGATTGTCGATGCCCTCGATGGTCCGATCGCGCGAGAGTTCAAAGTTTCCGAAGTTCTGCCGCGCTGGTCGGGCGAGACCCTCGATTTGGTGGTTGATTTTTCGACCTACGTGTTTGTTCCGGGTTACGCCATCACGACGGGTGGCTTATTGCCACATGTATTGGCTGTCTTCTGTGGCATAGTTGTTGTTGTGACCGGCGCGCTGTACTTCGCCGATCGCGACATGAAAACGCGTGAGAATTATTTTCAAGGCTTTCCTGCGGTTTGGAACGTCGCGGCCTTTTACCTCTTCTTGCTCGAGCCTCCCTCGTGGCTTTCCGCCCTAATGGTCCTCGTGCTCGCGGTACTAACGTTTCTGCCAGTGCAATTTGTTCATCCGATTCGCGTCGTAAGGTGGCGACCGTTGAATGTGGCGCTAATTGCACTGTGGGGGCTATTCGCATTGATCGCGGTTTCGTCGAACTTGGCACCCGGTGCTTTTGTCACCCTGGTGTTATGTGTGATCGCGACCTATTTCTTGGTTTCCGGCTATCTCGCCGAGCGGGCCGGCCGTGTCTGATTTTATAAGTCTCCTGTCGGAGGCCAATGCCTGGGCGGCGCTTTTGACGCTGACGGCGCTCGAAGTTGTCCTTGGTATCGACAATCTCGTTTTCATTTCGGTGTTGACGGCGCGGCTCGATCGCCGGCGGGCCAAGACAGCGCGCGCAGTCGGTCTCTCGCTCGCATTTGTCTTTCGTATCCTGCTACTGGCGTCGCTGAGTTGGCTGATCGGCCTGACCGAACCCGTGTTGCGGATCGCAGCCGCCACGTTGTCCTGGCGCGACATCATCTTGATTGCCGGAGGACTTTTCCTCCTGGCGAAGGGCACGCACGAGATTCACGGCGAGGTTGAGGCTGACGATGAACCGGTGCGAGCGCGGCACAACCAGGTCTTGTTATGGATTGTGGCGCAACTCGTGGTCGTTGATCTGGTGTTTTCAATCGATTCGATCGTCACGGCCGTCGGCCTTGCCGAACATCTCGAAATCATGATCGCGGCGGTTTGTATCGCAATGCTCGTGATGTATTTCGCCGCCACGCCGGTTGGCGATTTCATCGCGGCGCATCCAACTACCAAAATGCTTGCCTTGGCGTTCCTCTTGCTGATCGGAGTCGCGCTGCTCGCCGACGGATTCCATTTCCACATTCCGCGGGGCTACATCTACTTCGCAATGGCCTTCGCAGCAGCGGTC
>JAFAQJ010000420.1 GCA_019246455.1 Pseudolabrys sp. | reverse complement strand
GCGGCAAATACGTCATCGTGGGCCTCTACGGCGGCGATCTCACCGTGTCGCTGCCGCCAATCCCGATGCGCGCGCTGACGATCCAGGGCTCCTATGTCGGCAGTCAGCACGAGATGAGGGAACTGATGGAGTTGGTGAAGGCGAAGGGCTTGCCGGATGTGCCGGTCGCGACGCGGCCGCTCGACGACGTCAACGCGGTCATGGACCAGTTGCGCGCCGGCAAGATCGTCGGTCGTGTGGTGCTGACGCCGGCGGCGTAACAAGTTGGTGGAGGCTTCAATGGATGCGGCCGGTTTGCGCGCGCTGCAGGCGCCGATCAAGGAAAAGTACAAGAGCGACCCGAAGGCCGGGATGATCACGCTCAAGGCCAAAGGCACGCTCGATGCGCAGAACATTGCCTGCAAGGTCGAAACCGGCCGCGCGCTTGCGGTCGCCGGCCTGCATCCGGCGACCGGGGGCTCTGGCATGGAACTATGCTCGGGGGACATGCTGCTTGAAGCTTTGGTGGCCTGCGCGGGCGTCACGGTGAAGGCGGTCGCCACCGCGCTGGAAATCCCGTTGAAGTCCGGCAACGTGTCGGCCGAAGGCGATCTCGATTTCCGCGGCACGCTCGGTGTCGCCAAGGATGCACCGGTCGGATTCGCGCAGATCCGCCTGCGCTTCGATCTCGATACCGACGCGCCGCAGGACAAGCTCGACCAGTTGCTCAAGCTGACCGAGCGCTATTGCGTGGTCTATCAGACCATCAAAAGCGGGCCGCCGGTGGAGGTGAAGCTCGCGAGGGCATAGCAGCCGCGACGGGACTGCGCTTGTGCAGGTCATTGGCGTCTTGGTAGGTCGTGTGACGTCGATGGCCGGGTTGCCGGCCTGATAGGCCGGAATGTCTCCCGAGAACTATTTCATCCTCACGCTCGTGATCCGGATGGCCGTGACCGCGGCGTTCCTGATCGGCGCGACGGTGACGGCGGAGCGCGCCGGTCCGCTGATTGGCGGTCTTGTCGCCACGCTGCCGATCTCGGCCGGGCCGATCTACATTTTCCTCGCGCTCGATCATGACGCTCATTTCATTGCCGGCAGCGCGGTCGGCTCGCTTGTGGCCAACGCCATCAACACCATGTTCGCGCTGACGTACGTGCTCCTGGCGCAGAGGCGTTCGCTGCCGCTCAGTCTCGGCGGCGCGTTTGCGGTGTGGGTCGTGTCGTCGCTTCTCGCCAATACGGTGCCGTGGTCTTTGATCCCTGCGATCGTCCTCAACGTCGTGGTCATTGGCTTTTGTTTATGGCTGTCAGCGCCGATGCGGCACGTCCGCGCGCCGCGTGTTCATGCGCGTTGGAGCGACCTTGCGTTGCGCGCCGGGATGGTGGCGGCGCTGGTCGCCGTCGTGGTGACGCTGAGTTTTCGGATCGGCCCGGCGGCGAGCGGCAGCCTCGCGGTATTCCCGATCGTGTTGAGCTCGATCATGCTGATCCTGCACAACCGTATTGGCGGCAAAGCCACTGCGGCCGTCATGGCAAACGCGGTGATCGGGCTCGGGGGCTTTGGTGTGGCCGTGCTGGTCCTCGCCTTGACCGCGGAGCGGCTCGGCTCGCCGCTTGCGCTGTCTCTCACGCTGGTCGTCTCGGTCGCCTGCAATCTCCTGATTTTCCTCACGCGCCGCCGCGCGGTCCCGACCTATGAGTGAGACGTTCTGGCTCGGTCTGCTGCTCAAGATCGCGATGACGGCGAGCATCGTGGTCGCCGCTTCCGTCGTGGTGGAGCGCAGCGGCCCTTTCATTGGCGCGCTGATCGCGGCTCTGCCGACCGCGGGTGGCGCGGCTTACATTATCCTCGCCATTGAGCACCCGCCGGCCTTCATCGCGCAAAGCACGGTCGGCAGCCTGGTATCGAACGCGGTGTGTCTGTTTTTCGCGCTGGCGTTTGCTGTGCTCGCACAGAAGCGATCGCTGCTTGTTAGCCTCGGTGGCGCGTACCTGCTGTGGTTCTGCCTGGCGGCCGCGACCCGTTTCGTCGAATGGACCATGCCGCTCGCCGCGGCGCTCAACGTCGTCGCCTACCCGGTCACGATCTGGGCGGGCACGCAGTTTCGCGCCGAGGGCGCGCGCAACAAGGTCAAGAACACCGTCTATGATATCGCCTGGCGCGCGGCGGTGGTGACTGCTTGTGTCGTCGCCGTCACCGCGGCCAGTTCGTCGATCGGCTCGTTCTGGTCGGGAATTTTTGCATTCTTTCCGGTAGCGATGGGCTCGTTCTTCCTGATCCTTTACCTGCGGGTCGGCGGGCCGACGGCGGCGAGTGTCGCCGCGCATGTGCAGGTGCCGCTCATCGGATTGGGTCTGGGCCTCGTTGCCGTCCACTACTTGGCGGAACCGGCCGGTGTGTGGCGGTCCTATCTCGCGTGCTTATCGATCAGCCTCGGCTGGAACGCTTTGCTGTGGTTCGCGCGCAATCGACGCCGCGCACTTGCCGCGCCGCAAAATTGATTGCGCTTTGCCTCGGCATTCGGCGTGATACGGTTTGGGGGGCGAAACAACAAAACTTTCCGGGGAGGAAATTCATGCGGACATTCATGGTGATCCTGATGGCGGGCGCGCTGATCGCCGGTCCGGCTGTCGCAGCGACGGTCGACAACGCCTCGACCGCGATGGCGCAGGACAATATGGCGAAGCCGGCCAAGAAAAAGATCAAGTTGCGCCGGACCTGTGAGGCGGGCCAGATGCGCTGCGCCTGCGCCGACACCGGCACCAGCGCGTGCTGCACGGCGAACCAAACCTGCAGCTGCCAGCCGACGGCGAACTGCCGCTAGAACCTAGAGAAATCGATCGGTTGGGTACGATCGAGCGCGCGCGTGACCAGCGGCAACGGGTATTTCAGCCCGCTGGCGCAGTTGAATAGCACCGCGCGGTCGTTCTTTTTAACGCGCCCGTCGGCCAAGCTCTGCTTGTAGGCGGCGTAGGTCGCGGCGCCTTCCGGGCACAGCAGCAGTCCTTCGGCGCGAGAGACTTCGGATAACGCGGCGCTGATGGCGTCGTCGCTGACGGCGATGGCGAAGCCGCCGCTCTCGCGCACCGCGCGTAAGATCAGGAAATCGCCGATCGCTTGCGGCACACGGATGCCGGCGGCGATGGTGTGGGCATTCTCGCAGCGCGGCGCGTGCTCTTCGCCTTGTTCGAAGGCGCGCACCAGCGGCGCGCAGCCGGCGGCCTGCACGGCGACCATGCGCGGACGCTTCTTGCCGGTGAAGCCGATCGCTTCAAGCTCGGCGAACGCCTTCCACATGCCGATCAACCCGGTGCCGCCGCCGGTCGGATAGAAGATGACGTCCGGCATCTCCCAGCCGAGCTGCTCGGCAAGTTCGAGTCCCATCGTCTTCTTGCCCTCGATCCGGTAGGGCTCTTTCAGCGTCGAGGTGTCGAACCAACCGACCTTGGTTTTGCCTTCGCCGACGATCTTGCCGCAATCGTCAATCAGCCCATTGACGCGGTAAACCGTTGCGCCCTGCAGCTCGATCTCGCTGACGTTTACTTCGGGCGTATCGGCCGGGCAGAAGATCGTGGTGTTGATGCCGGCGCGCGTCGCGTAGGCTGCGAGCGCTGCGCCGGCATTGCCATTGGTCGGCATCGCCATGTGGCTGATGCCAAAGGCCTTCGCCATCGACACCGCCATCACCAGGCCGCGCGCCTTGAACGAGCCGGTCGGCAAACGGCCTTCATCCTTGACTAGAAGATTGTCGCCGAGCTTGTGCAGCGCAATCAGCGGTGTCACCGCTTCGCCGAGCGACACAATGTCCTGAACTTTGCGCACCGGCAGCAATTCGCGATAGCGCCATAGATCCTGCGGACGTTGTGCCAGCGTGTCCTTGGTCAGCGCCTTCTTCACGCCGGCGAGATCGTATTTCACCAGCAGCGGCTTTCCCGCCGGCGACAGGTTTTGCACGGTGTCGGCCGGTAGTTTCTCGCCAGTCATCGCGCATTCGAGATGCGCGACAAAGGTCGGGCGCTCGGTCGTTAGGTTGTCGTCGTGCTTCATTTCTTTTCGGCGAGCTTGGCCTTGAGCGCGTAAAGCGCATCCATCGCTTCGCGCGGCGACATTTCGTCCGGATTGAGGGCGGCGAGCGCCGCAAGTAGTTGATCTAAGGCCGTTTCCTCGTGTTTGGCCGACGGTGGCGCGGCGGAAAACAGCGGCAAATCCTCGAAACCCTTCGGGGTGGCTCGGTCTTCCGCCTCGAGTTTGGCCAATACGGCCCGCGCACGCTCGATGACGGCCGCCGGCAGGCCGGCGAGCTTGGCGACTTGAACGCCATAGGACCGGTCGGCTGCGCCTGGCACAACCTCATGCAGGAACACGACCTCGCCCTGCCACTCCTTGACGCGCACGGTATGGCAGGCGAGGTTCGGCAGCTTCGCTGCCAAGGCGGTCAGCTCGTGGTAGTGCGTGGCGAAGAGGGCGCGGCAGCGATTCATGTCGTGGAGCGCCTCG
>JAFAQJ010000280.1 GCA_019246455.1 Pseudolabrys sp. | reverse complement strand
CGATTCTTATCGGCTTGCTGCCAGGCATCGCCGCCGGCGCCTATCTGATCACGATGCTCGAGCCGGCTTGGGCGAAGCTTGCGACTTACGTCATCATCCTGCCGCTGATCCTCATCCAGGCCGCCGGGTATCGCAGGCCGATCCGCTCGACGTGGCTTGTCGGCTTACCGTTTGGATCGGCCCTCGGCGTCCTCTATTCCGTGACGACGATTTCGGGGCCGCCTCTGGCTATTCTGTTCAATAACCAGGGCCTCGTGAAAAACGAGTTTCGCGCCGGCCTCGCGCTGGTACGCTGCGCCGAGTCGACCATTACCGCGTTCGTCTATTACCATCTCGGCCTGTTCATCGCCGAAAGTGAGAAGCTCCTGCTGGTGTTCGTTCCTTGGGTCCTCATCGGCGTTCCGCTCGGCGCTTACGTCATCCGGCACATGGACGCCGAGACGTTTCGACGGATCTGCATGAGCTTCGACGCGTGGGTAGTTGCCTTTGGCCTCTCGCGCGTGCTGATTGAGCTTCAGGTGATCGGGAGTCCGTGGGCCTACAGCGTGATGGCGATCACGATCACGATCGATATTTATCTGCTGTATCTTTTCTTTACCCGCAGGGCCGCGCGGCAGCCAAGCGACTACCCGTTGCATTAGCGGCACCGCTCCTTCGTGCCTGCTTGGCAGGCGGTGCCCTGTCCGAAGAAGCGACCGCGAAAGCGTATGGTGCGCGTAAAACTCGCTGGGCAGTTGCGTCTCAATGAGTCCGAATAGGGCCTAGCGGCGGGACAAATCGTCGAAAAACATCGCAATATCAGTGATGAAAAGCTTTTTTGGCGCCCCTAGGGGAGTTTCGCCGAAAAAATAGGGCTGCAGTATCCGTTCCCTTGCTAGAACTAGGCTCACAAAGCTGCTGCCAACGTGTCATGGGAGTTTCAAATGCCACGGAAATACATCGACTGCCGTGAAGTCCCAAGCGAGAGCAACTGCACCATTGCGATCAGTGGCGACAGCGAAAAAGAGTTACTGGAAGCTGCTGTTCAACATGCGGTTGCGGTTCATAAGCATCAAGACACACCAGCGCTGCGCAAAATGATCAGAAGCGCGATGAAGGACGGCACGCCTCCCTTGGCTGCGCCGGCTCGCACTGCCTGATCTTCGAAGTAAGCGGGTGCGCGGGCGAGATTGGAATCCGGGGATCGCCGGCGACAGTACCGCGGTTCGTCTGTCAGCCTCCGGGGCCGTCCGTCATGATGTAGCCCATCAGGTCGCCCACGTTGTGCTCCAAATTTCGGATGATGTCCTTGACGACGTCTCCGATTGAGATCACGCCCACGACCTTGCCCCCGTCCAGCACCGGTAGATGGCGAATATTGCGCGCAGCCATCATTGTCATGCAGCCGTCGAGTTGGTCGTCCTGCCTGACCGTCACCGGGTCGCCGGTCATCACTTGGCTGACCGGAGTCTGCTTCGCATCAAGCCCGGGCAGCAGCACTTTTATGGCGCAGTCACCCTGCGTCACGATACCGACCAGGATGTCGTCGTCGATGACCAGCACTGACCGGACCCGGTTGTCGCGCATCTGGCGCAAGGCTTCGACGACCATGTCGCTGGAACGAACATGGATCAGGGCACCACTCTTCTGGGCCAGAGCGTCTTTGACTGTGGTCATTGCGTTCCTCTCGTGAGAGAGCCGGCTCGTTCAGCATCGACCATTGGCTGCGGTGCGTCGAGACGAAAATCGGCCGTTAATGGCCCGACGCGGGCCATCAACACCGTGGCACAAACGTCCGTTTTAAGTGGCAAAGCTGACCCACGGGACCGATGAACTGCGGGTGCTGCCCCGCAGGTCCCGGCAGCGATCAACGCCGCAAAAGACCGCGTAAATGCCGCTGATTTGCGAGTCCCAAACTGCCGACCCTATGATTGGTCAATTTGAAGTTGCGCGAGCCTTGCGCGTGTTGCCCTGGTGCTGCCCCAGCATTGTTCAAACGAGTAAATCTGCCGATCTACTTCGGATGTCCGGTTAAATGAAGTGTCGGCCCTTTGATTACTAACCTCGGACGATTGCTCGGCCACACACAAGCGCCTCAGCTACGTGGGAACCTTAACATCGGATTCTGTTGGGTGGCTCCATTCGCCCTACGCCTCAGTACGGACGTCCGGCATATTGACTTTTTTTGAGTTACCCAACATTGATTGTGCATCGGGCTTTAATTGCAGCCGCCCGGTTTTTTCAAGACGCTTCGTCCAAGCGCTGCTCCAGTCCCGATAGCGGGGCAGGAGTTAGCTATGACGAATGCAAGCGCCTCGGTCGCGCAAACACCCTCAATCAGTATAACGACGAAGCCCACTGCGGCGCGAACGCGCCTTCTGCTTGAAGGGCCTATCGTCAAGACATTACTTCGGCTTGCGGCGCCAAATGTCGTCGTAAACGTAGTTCTGATCGCGGTTACCGCATCTGTTGACGCCCATTTTATCGGTCGTATTGGACCATCTGCGTTGGCCGGAATCGCCTTGGTGTTTCCATTGATTATGTTGATGCAACAGATGGCCAATTCCAGCATGGGGGGCGCCATTGCATCAGCGATTGCGCGAGCTATCGGCTCCGGACGCCATGCGGACGCGTCTAATCTCGTTGTGCATGGTGTGGTAATTGCAGCCGGGATGGCGGCGATCTTCACTTGTGCTTTGTTGATTGGTGGCCCGGGTTTTTACGGCCTTATGGGAGGTAGTGGCGAGCTACGTGCAGCCGCGATCGAATATTCAAACGCCATTTTTGCCGGGGCGTTGGCCTACTGGCTGCTTAGTACTCTGACCAGCGTGATCCGGGGCGCAGGGCAAGCGGCGGTTCTTGCCGTAGTTTATCTCGCAGCGGAAGCTCTCCACATTGTCCTCGTGCCGATTTTCATGTTCGGAGTTGGACCCTTGCCGCCGCTCGGCATCGCGGGAGCTGGGATTGCGACGGTCACTTCATTTTCTGCCTCCGCGTTAGTCCTCGCGTGGTACATCGCATCGGGAAAGACCGCGATCAGGCTGTCGCTACGAGACGTGCGATTCGATCGGCGCCTGTTTATCGAGATCTTGCGGGTTGGCGCTCCCATGTCGCTGCAGCCGGTCATGAACAATCTCGCGCTTGCGACACTAACCGGATTCGTCGGTGCACTGGGCGTCGCACAGCTTGCCGGTTTTGGTGCGGCGGTCCGTCTTGAGTACATGCTGTATCCACTGGCGTTCGGTCTCGGGGCCGGAGTCATTGCCATAGTCGGCACAAGCATTGGAGCCGGTAATTTCGCTCGTGCCGAGCGCACCGCCTGGATCGCGGCGGGCATCGCCGCCTGCATCACTGCCTCTATCGGATTGTTTGGTGTGACGATGCCAGGTGTTTGGGTGGGCCTCTTCACAAACGTCCCGGAAATCCACGATTTAGCGACACGCTATCTCGTCATCGCAAGCTTGGCGTATCCGTTCATAGGTCTCGGAGTCACACTTGTGTCGGCTTTCCAAGCTGCGGGGCGACCGTCCTGGCCGATCATTGCAATCGCGTGCCGCGTCACAATTGTCGCTCTAGGCGGATGGATTGCTACGCATGGGCTGCACGTCGGCCTCAATGGCCTCGCCGTTATCGCAGCATTCGGTATGGTCGCCTACGGCGGAACGCTCGCGATAGCATTCCGCACCCGCCCCTGGCAGCAAACAGCAAGTTAGCCACGTGCCAACCAATTTGCGCGGCGACAAAAATCACCTGGGCCGCGTCGCCATTCTGTGGCGAGGCGATGCGACGGCAAGCCGCAACGCCACGCCAGAAAGCAGCCGCTTCAAAGCCGTGTTTGCGGCGCTTGCAAATCTCGGCATTGCCGCCGACCCTGTTGTTTACGGGGACGATGTTCAGAACGCCGTCCGTGAACATCTTGCCTCAGTTGACGGCGTCCTCGTTTGGGTTAACCCGATTCACGAAGGGCGCAACCGCGCTAAACTCGATGCCCTGCTTCACGAGGTAGCAACGCGCGGCGTCTGGGTAAGCGCCCATCCCGATGTAATCCTTAAAATGGGCACCAAAGAGGTTCTGTATCGAACGCGAACGATGAGTTGGGGGTCCGATACGGCGCTTTACGAGACGCTCGAAGCGATGCGCGCCGAATTGCCAGCGAGACTCGCGGTCGGCGCGCGCGTCATCAAACGCAATCGTGGCAATGGCGGCCAAGGTGTTTGGAAAGTAAGCCTGACCGGTGCAGGCAATCCGGTAAGGGTGTGGGTGCTTGACGCCACCCAGGACACCCCAGAAGAGCTGACACTCGATGGATTTCTTAGGCGGTGCGCTGCCTATTTCGAGGATGGCAGCGTAGTTGATCAGCCGTTCCAACCGCGCCTAACCGAGGGTGTCGTGCGCTGCTACATGGTGGGTGACCGGTGTGCTGGCTTCGGTCATCAGAAGGTAAAGGCCTTA
Source organism: Pseudolabrys sp. (assembly GCA_019246455.1). Lineage (GTDB taxonomy): Bacteria > Pseudomonadota > Alphaproteobacteria > Rhizobiales > Xanthobacteraceae > Pseudolabrys. The sequence goes on along the minus strand of JAFAQJ010000280.1, from coordinate 1,910 downwards.
GTCGAAGAGCCTTGGGCGCGTGCCGAGGGCGGACCCCGACTCTACACGTCTAAAACCGATCCCCGTTTCCAAACATTACGCCGTTTAATGGAAGATACTTGGACGCCGCAACTCGTCGCCATGTTGGACATCAGGCCGCACGATCTGCCGGTAATTTGGGACGCAGACTTTATGCTCGGGCCGAGAAATGCCGGTGGCGCAGACACGTACGTACTCGGTGAAATCAATGTCAGTTCCGTATTCCCGTTTCCTGACGAGGCACCAAACGAAATCGCCGCCCGCGTTGTCGATCTGATGCGCCCGCAGCGGTAGTGCAATGGTCTTTTAAGTCTAGACCTTTTGATTGGTCATCAGACAGCTGATTGTCCCACCAATCTACGCCTCCGCGATACGGTAACCAATACCAGGCTCGGTCAGAACGATCTTTGGATCGTCCGAGTGCTCCTCGATCTTCTGCCGGAGCTGCCCAACATAGACTCGCAGATACTGCGTATCTTCGGTGTGCGCCGGACCCCAAACCGCGGTGAGAATTTGCTTGTGTGTGAGCACGCGACCCGCGTGCTTGGCTAGAAAGGCCAGCAGCTCGAATTCTTTCGGGGTGAGCTTTAATTCGGCACCCGCGCGCGTTGCGCGGTGGCGAACAGAATCTACTTCCAGTTGACCGACCTTTAAAACCGGCACTTCGGCCTTACGCTGCATACGGTGACGCAGTGCTGCACGCATGCGCGCCAGTAACTCACCGACGTTGAACGGTTTGTTGATGTAGTCGTCGGCGCCGAGGTCAAGCGCTTCGATCTTTTCCGCTTCGCGTTCGCGCGCCGAGAGAACGATAATCGGCAAATCTGAGAACTCACGCGCGCGGCGGATGACATCCTTGCCATCGCCGTCCGGCAAGCCGAGATCGAGCAGCACGATATCGGGCGTTTCCGCCGCAATGCGTTTGGTGCCCTCCCCGACCGTGCCCGCGCTCGCCATGTCGTAGTTATTGGCCTCCAGCGCCGGCTTGAGGAAGCGCAGGATCGCCGCCTCATCGTCGATCACCAGAACGCGAATTTTAGACGTCACGCCGGCACCTCTTCGCGCGGGAAGGTCAATATGAAACGCGCGCCACGGCCGTTCGCAACCGGGCTTTCTGCGGCGATCGAGCCGCCATGCGCTTCCATGATGCCTTTGGCAATCGCCAAACCAAGCCCCGTGCCTTGCCCGCCGTCCTTGCTAGTCGGGGTGGCCTGCGGTCCTTTGACGAACTTGTCGAAAATCTGCTCGAGCGCCTGCGGCGCGATCCCTTGGCCAGTGTCCGTCACACGGATGGCAACGCCGGCGGCTGTCGTTGCGGCGTGAATTTCAACTGCGGTGTCAGGCGCGGTATGCGCGACGGCATTGCCGATGACGTTTCCGATCGCCTGCTCAGCGAGGGTCGCGTCGGCCCGCACCAATGGCAGCTCCACCGGCCATTTCACTTCGATTTTCTGCCGCGCTCCGCGGCGGCGCACTGCCGTGACGACACGATCCACGACCTCGCGCAAATCGAGCCAATCTCGCCGTAGTTCGAGCGCTCCCGCATCGATGCGCGTGATAGCGAGCAAATTGCGCACCATCTCGTCGAGGTCTTCGGCTTCCTGCTTGATCTGGCCGAGCAAGTCTTTCTTGGCGGCGGCATCGAGCTTGTCGCCGTAGTCGATCAGGCTGGTCGCCGAGCCGAGAATGGACGACAGCGGCGTGCGGAAATCGTGCGAAACGGAGGCGAGCAGGGTATTACGCACGCGCTCGGTTTCAGTCGCGGCGCGTGCATTGACCATTTCGCGCGACAGTGAGGCGCGGTCGAGCGCCGCCGCGGTCTGCTCAACTAGCGTGTCGAACAGGGCCCGCGTCTCGGAATCGAGTGGCGCACCGTCCGGGCCTTTTGCGAG
>JAFAQJ010000012.1 GCA_019246455.1 Pseudolabrys sp. | reverse complement strand
CGTATTGCTGCTCGACGAGATCGAGAAAGCGCATCCGGATCTGTTCAACGTACTGTTGCAGATCATGGACCACGGCAAGCTGACCGACCACAACGGCAAGCAGGTCGATTTCCGCAACGTCATCCTCATCATGACGACGAACGCGGGTGCATCGGACCTTGCCAAGCAAGCGTTCGGGTTCACCCGCAACAAGCGCGAAGGCGACGATCAGGAGGCGATCAGCCGTATGTTCTCGCCGGAATTCCGCAATCGGCTCGATGCGACCATTACCTTCGCGCATCTGTCCCAGGAGATTATCGCCAAAGTGGTCGATAAGTTCGTGCTACAGCTCGAGGCGCAGCTCGGCGACCGCAACGTGACGATCGAGCTGTCGGACGAGGCTTCGCGGTGGCTGATCGCCAATGGCTACGACGAGCTGATGGGTGCGCGGCCAATGGCGCGCGTGATCCAGGAGCACATCAAGAAACCGCTCGCCGACGAGGTACTGTTCGGCAAGTTGAAAGGCGGTGGCCATGCCCGCGTCATCCTGGTCAAGGACGACAAGGGCACTGAGAAGCTCGGCTTCGAGTTCCTCGATGGGCCGGTCACGCCGAAAGCCGAAAAGCTGCCGGCCAAGGCCAAGCCGAAGCGCCGTCCGCCGAAACCGAAAGGTGACGGCGATGGCGGCGGCAAGCGCGGCTCGGTGCCTAAAGTGCCGCTGGTCAAGGCATAAGATCGAAGGGGGCCGCTTTCGAGCGGCCCTTTCATTTTCGCGCGCCGCGCATGCGCGCTGTGAACTTGCGCGCCCGCAGGCCGTGTGAAAAACACGACGCGGATGGCGGGCCTCAAGGAATTTTCCAATCAACCAGCGGCGTTTCGCGCGGGCGCGAGGTCGGCGTGGACCTCAGTGTTCGCGCTAGTGCTGGCGGGGACCTATGTCGGGCTCGGCGCGCTCGCGCACGACTTCGGCTTTTCGCCGTGGTGGCTGGCGGCCTCGACCATCGTGGTGTGGGCCGCCCCGGCACAGGTCATCCTGCTGTCGACCTTGGCCAACGGCTCGACCCTGATCGAAGCGGCGATTGCCGTAACGTTGTCGGCAATCCGGCTGTTTCCAATGGTGGTCGCACTGCTGCCACTGCTGCGCGGCGCGACAAAAAACCGCCGCGCGCTTTGGTTGCCGACCCATTTCACGGCGATCAGCATGTGGGTGGAATCGCTGCGGCTTCTGCCTGGCATCGCCTTGCCGTTCCGCATCGCGTTCTGCAACGGGCTTGGTCTCGCCTACATGGCGGTGGCCTTCGCGTTCGGCTTCGTCGGCTTCTATCTCGCCGCAGGTCTACCGGTGCTGCTCGCCGCGGCGCTGCTGTTTCTCACGCCGATGTCGTTTATCACCTCGACTGCGCGCAACAGCCGCGCGGTGAGCGACAAGGTCGCGTTCGTAGCCGGTATCGTGCTGGGTCCGCTGCTTGCTTGGTACCAGGTGGGACTCGATCTGATGTGGACCGGGATCATGGGTGGCGCGCTGGCCTATGGCGCGCATCGCCTGCGCAGAGTGGCGATGGAGACGGCACCATGAGCGGAGTATTCGGCGAGAGTTTGCGCGAGTTTTGGCCCTTCGTCGTCCTGATGTTGGTCGGCTTCCTGCCGAACGAGATTTGGCGGGTGCTCGGTCTTGTTCTGGCGCACGGGCTCGACGAAGAATCCGAAATGGTCGTGGTGGCGCGCGCGGTGGCGACCGCGCTGATTACCGGCGTGGTCGCCAAGCTCATCGTGTTCTCGACCGGCGCCCTTGGCGCGATGCCGTTCAGCCTGCGGGTCGGGGCGGCGCTCGGCGGCTTTCTGGCCTTCGTTCTCGCCAAGCGCTCGGTATTCGCCGGCGTTGCCACCGGCGAGGCATTGCTTCTGATTGGCGGTTATTTCGCGTCGTTTTAGCTGAGTGCCGCCGCAAGTTTCTTGGCGTGCTCGGCGAGCACGTCGGGCTTTTCTTTTTCGCTGGCCGGCGGCTTCATTGCGACACCCGATTTGCGCGGGATGACATGGACGTGCAGGTGAAACACGACTTGTCCGCCCGCGCTCTCGTTGAATTGCTGGACGGTGACGCCGTCGGCGCCGAAAACGTTCATCTGCGCCTTGGCGACCTTCTGCGCGATTGTCGCGACATGGGCGAGGTCGCCGGTAGGCACGTCGAGAATATTGCGGGCCGGCGCTTTCGGCAGAACAAGCGTATGGCCCGGCGCGCGGGGCATGATGTCGAGGAAGGCGAAGGCCTTGTCATCTTCATAGACTTTGTAGCTGGGCAATTCGCCGCGCAGGATTTTCGCGAAAATATTGTTTGGATCATAAGCCGTCATCGAAAGCGCTCCCGGAATCACTCCTGCTCGACCAAATCCTTGCGGAATGGCGCGGCCGCGGCAAGCTCGGCGCCGGCGGCATCGACATAAGTGCGCTCACGCCTGAGATATTCGGCAATCGCGCGGCGTAACGCCGGGTCGGCGATGTAGTGGGCGGAATAGGTGGTTTTAGGCATATAGCCGCGCGCCAACTTATGCTCGCCTTGCGCACCGGCCTCGACGACCTTGAGCTTGTGCGCGATCGCGTAATCGATCGCCTGATAGTAGCAAATCTCGAAATGCAGGAACGGATGATGCTCGGTCGCCCCCCAGTTGCGGCCATAAATCGTGTCGTCTCCGAGGAAATTCAGCGCGCCGCCGATCCAGCGGCTGCCGCGTTTGGCCATGACCAGCAGGATGCGTTCGCCCATCGATGCGCCGACCAGCGAGAAGAATTCGCGTGTGAGATAAGGCCGGCCCCATTTGCGCGACCCGGTCTCCATGTAAAAAGCGAAGAACGCGTCCCATACGCTTTCGGTGAGATCGGAGCCGGTCAGCCAGTGGACGTCGATGCCGGCCGAGAGTGCCTCCTTGCGTTCGCGGCGGATGCCCTTGCGCTTGCGCGAGGCGAGCTGCGCGAGGAAATCATCGAACGTGGCGAAGCCGGCATTTTCCCAGTGGAATTGCTGATCGGTGCGCTGCAGGAAGCCGCGCGCGCCGAGCATTCGCCATTCGTCGGCCGTGAGAAACGTGACATGTGCCGACGAAAGGTCGTTCTGGTCAGTGACTTGCGTCAGCGCATCCGCCAGACCGCCGCGCACCGCATCGGCGAGCGGACCATCGCGGACGAGGAGGCGTGGCCCGGTGACCGGGGTGAAGGGCACGGCGACCTGAAGCTTGGGGTAATAGTTGCCGCCGGCGCGCTCATAGGCTTCGGCCCAGCCGTGATCGAAGACGTATTCGCCGCGCGAGTGGGATTTCACGTAGCAGGGCGCGATGCCGGCCAGCCCGCCATCTGAGGTTTCGGCGAGGAGGTGGCGGGGCTGCCACCCGGCATGACGACCGACCGAATTTGACTGCTCCATTGCAAGAAGAAATTCGTGAGAAACAAATGGGTTGGATAGATATCCCCGTGTGGATAAGCCCTGGGATAAGTTGTCCTCAGATGTGAGTAGAGGTCCTTCATCTGTCACTTGAAGATTTCCCGCGCAGGCATTCCAGGCGCGGGCCGGCACCTCGGCTATTGAGGACGCAAGCCGGATGCGGAGTTCAATTTCGGTCATGCGGGCGAAGACGGGAAAAAGCGAACCATGTGAGCAGTCTAGGGCCGAAATGCCGCGAAGGTGAGGCCCCGTGGGCGCATGGCGCCGCTTCAGGGCCGGAAGCCCTCGAAGATCATCTGGTCGGCATAGCGGGCCGCCCGCTCGCGATCCGCCGCGCTGCGTACCGTCCAGGTCAGGACCGGGATGCGGAACATTTTGGCCACCCCCGGCGCGACGCCGGGGAGGTCGCGCACCGCATAGGCCACGAATTGCGGCCGGCTTTCGCCGGCATGGGTGAGAAAGGCCAGCCGCCATTTCTGCGCGGCGGTGAGCGCAGCCCATTCGGGGTGGTCGTAGTGGCGTTCGGCGACGATGCCGCGGATGACTTGCGGCGCGAGCGAACGCAGCGCTTCGATCGCGCCGGGATCGAATGACATCGCCGCGGCCGGACCGGTGTAAGCCGACAGGATGTCGGCGGCGCGCTGCACCAGCCGCCTGTCGCCGTCGAACCGGCTCTTGATCTCGACCGCCAACGCAACGCGCCCGCTGACGAGATCGCACAACTCACCGAGCGTCATGACGCGATCGGATGTCGCCTTGAATGGCGCGACTTTGATCTCGGCGGCGGAGAGGGCGGCCAATGACGTGTTGCCGTCGGTTAGCCGCCCGAGATTGAAATCGTGGTGGACCATGGCCTCGCCGTCGGCGCTGATCTGAACGTCGCATTCGATGCCATAGTTGCCGGCGATCGCGGCGGAGAAAGCCGAAGCGGTGTTCTCGATCACGCCGCTCGCCGCGTCATGCAGGCCGCGATGCGCGATCGGTCTCGCAGTAAGCCAATCGAGTGACGGCATCTTTAGCCGACTTCGAACAGGCCTTCGACTTCGACCGCGGCCTCGAGCGGCAATGCCGAGACCCCAACGGTGGTCCGCGCGTGGCCGCCCCTGTCGCCGAAGACTTCGACCATCAAATCGGACGCCCCGTTCATCACTTTGGGTCCGTCGGCAAATCCTGAGGCGGAATTGATGAAGCCGCCGAGCCGCACGACGCGCGCGACCTTGTCGAGATCGCCGAGCGCGACTTTGGCTTGCGCCAGTAGATTGATGGCGCAAGCGCGCGCGGCTTTGGCACCGTCCTCGATCGAAACGCTGCCGCCGAGCTGTCCTTTGGCAGCGAGCTTGCCGTCGGCTCCAAAGCAGAGCTGCCCTGAGATCACCAGCATATTGCCCGTACGTACGAACGGTACGTAATTGGCGATCGGACTTGCCGGGGTTGGCAACGAAATACCAAGTTGCGCCAATTTGCTTTCAATTGTTCCGGCCATGGTCATCTCCCGTTCGGATCGCAGCATATTCCCGGTGCGTGCGACAGCGCGCAAGCGCCGATTGCCCGGATTCAGCGCAGCCTCTATCTTGCCTTGATCGTGGTGAGTCTGATGCGGTTTCGCGGGGCGCGGAGATTGCCATGCAGAATATCGTGATGCGATCCGGAATCATCGCTGCTTTGCTCGTCGCGGGCGGAGTGGCCGGTGCGGCGCCAGCTGGCGCGCCTCCGGCTGCCAACATCGCGCTCGCCCCGCATCGCGCGGTGTACGATCTCAAATTGTCGCGTACGCGCGGCTCGAGCCGCATCGAAGGTGTGCGCGGCCGCATTCTGTACGATTTCTCCGGTAGCAGCTGCGCCGGTTACGAGCTGCAATTCCGCCAGGTGTCCGAGCTCGATTCCGGCGAAGGCAAGACCGCGCTGAGCGATTTGCGCTCGAGCACCTGGGAAGACGCCACGGCGAAAAGCTTCCGTTTCAGCTCGGAGAACCGGCTGAACAACGAAGCGGTCGATGTCGTCAACGGAGACGCGAATCGTAAGTCGGACACGGTGGCCGTCAGTCTGCACAAACCGTCCGAGAAATCGCTCAACATGCCGACCGACGCCGTGTTTCCGACCGAGCACATGCGCCGCATCATCGCGGCCGCGAAGGCCGGCGAGCATCTTCTGCAGTTGCAAATCTATGACGGATCGGAGACCGGCGAGAAAATTTATCAGACACTGACCGTGATCGGCGCGCCGATTGCGGCGGGTGACAAGCCACCGAACGACGCCAGCGCCAACGAGCCGGCACTCGCAAAATTGCGCCGCTGGCCGGTGACGATCAGCTATTTCGAGAAGAATGCCAAAGCCGAGGACGGCGATCAGACGCCTGCCTATTCGATCGGGTTCGAGCTTTACGAGAATGGCGTATCGCGCGCCTTGTCACTCGACTATTCGGATTTCACAATTACCGGCGAAATGACCTCGCTGGAAATGAAGAAGCCGAAAGTCTGCAATTAGATTTGCAACTAGTCCTCGAAGATGAGGCCCTTCACCACAGCCTCGCTGCCAAACTTCGAGCGCAGCCGATCCATCGCGTGCTCGGCCTGCGCCTCGCGGCGGTCGATTAGGTCAGCGAGATCGTCACCTTCAACCTCGGTCAGGTTGCTGACCCCGATGCCGAGCAGCCGGTATTTCGTGCTGCCCACCTCGTTCTCGAGGAGATCGCGTCCCGCCGCGAAGATCTTGGCGGCGAGCTGGGTCACTTGCGGTAATGAGCGCGCGCGCGTGCGAATCTTGAAATCCGATGTTTTCAGCTTGAGCGTCACCGTCGCGCCTGCCAGGCCGTAGCGCTTGAGACGCGCCGATACGCGCTCGGTCAACTCCCACAGGATTTGCTCGAGCGGCCGGAATTCGGCGACGTCATGCTCGAACGTCGTCTCGGCCGACACGCTTTTGGTCTCGCCTTCAGGATCGACCTTGCGATCATCAAGGCCACGCGACAGGCGCGACAGGCGCACGCCTTCCTGCCCATAGAGCTCCAGCAATTCTCGCTCGCTCTTTCGTTGCAGGTCGCCGACAATTCGAATGCCGTCCTGCGCGAGCCGCGCCGCGCTCGCGGCGCCGACGCCATAGATGAAGTTGACCGGCTTCGGCGCCAGGAACACCGGCGCTTCCGCCGGGCTCAACACGGCAAAGCCTCGCGGCTTGTCGAGATCTGATGCGATCTTGGCGAGAAACTTGTTGCCTGACAGGCCGATCGACACGGTGATGCCCAGTTCGCGTTCGACCTGGAGCGCAAACTTCGCCAGAAGCTTCGCGGTATACATACCGTGCAGCCGTTCAGTGCCGGTGAGGTCGAGGAAGGCTTCATCGATTGACAGTGGCTCGACTTGCGGCGTCAGGGCATGCATCAGCCGGCGCACCGCGCGGCCGACCTCGACGTATTTCGACATTTGCGGCTTGATGACGGTGAGGTGAGGGCAACGTTGCTTCGCCTCGAACATTGGCATCGCCGAGCGGATGCCGTAGGTGCGCGCGACATAACAGCAAGCCGCCACGACGCCGCGCTTGCCGCCGCCGACCGCGACGGGTTTGTCGGCTAGTTCCGGGTTGTCGCGTTTCTCGATCGTGGCGTAAAACGCGTCGCAGTCGATGTGCGCAATCGCCAGTTTTGCGATGTCGGCGTGCCGCACAAGACGCGGCGAACCGCAAGCTGGGCAGCGCGGCGAAGCAATCGCTTCGGTGAGGCAATCGCGGCAGAAACCCGGGTCCGTCACGGCACCTCGCGCTCCCAATCGTGGCCGGCCAGGACGTCGCGCGCGGCTTTGACGACGCCTGGCGGCACGCCGCATTCGACGGCGAATTTGATGAGGAGTGCCTCGTTACCGGCGATATGGTCGAGCACACCAGCAAGGAACCTCGGTTCATGCGCTGCGGTCCGGATATCGGCCGGGCCGATGCCGGTGAGCGCCAAGAAGCGGCCAAGCCGCTCGGTATCCTCGGCGATGTAGTTAAGCGCCTGAATAGCAAGCGTTTCCGCCGCGTCCGGAGTAACGGATAGCCGCGTTTTCATGGGCTTCCATTTGCCTTTCCGTAATGAATCAGCCTTACCGTGCCGAGGCGCTCCGGGACGCGCAATAAGGCGATGTGGATTGCCACTTTTTGAGCGATCCGGGCAGACCGCGGGGTTTTGGGGCGGGGGAGATGGCGAAAACCGTCCTGATCGTCGAGGACAACGAACTGAACATGAAGCTCTTCCACGATCTGCTGGAAGCTCATGGCTATCAGACCGTCGGCACCCGCAACGGCATCGAGGCGATCGATCTGGCGCGCAAGCATCGGCCCGATCTTGTCCTCATGGATATTCAACTGCCGGAAGTGTCCGGCCTGGAAGTGACCAAGTGGCTCAAGGACGATCCCGAGCTCAAGGCGATACCGGTGGTGGCCGTCACCGCCTTCGCGATGAAGGGCGACGAGGAGCGTATCCGCGAAGGGGGCTGCGAGGCGTATCTGTCGAAACCGATTTCGGTCGGCAAATTCATCGAGACGATCCGTCACTTTCTGGGTAATGCGTAGGCATCGGTCATGAGTGCGCGTGTTCTTGTCGTCGATGACGTTCCGGCCAACGTGAAGCTGCTCGAAGCGCGGCTGTCGGCGGAATATTTCGACGTCGCGACGGCGTTTAGCGGCGCGCAAGCTTTGGCGATGTGCGAGCGCGCGGAATGCGACATCGTGCTGCTCGACGTCATGATGCCGGACATGGACGGCTTTGAGGTTTGCCGCCGCCTGAAATCAAATCCTGTCACGCACCATATCCCCGTCGTCATGGTGACGGCGCTCGATCAGCCGTCAGATCGTGTACGCGGCCTTGAGGCCGGCGCTGATGATTTTCTCACCAAGCCGGTTGTCGATGTTGCGTTGATTTCGCGTGTGCGATCGCTGGCGCGCCTCAAGATGGTGACGGACGAACTGCGCATGCGCGCCGTGACGTCCAAAGAGGTCGGCATTCAGAGCCCGGAAAAGGACGCCGTTACCGACAACGGCCGCAATGGCCGCATTCTGGTCGTCGACGACCGTAAGACTTCTTATGAGCGCATCGTTTCGATGCTGTCGTCCGAGCATGTCGTTGACGTCGAGGCAGATCCGAACGAGGGCCTGTTTCGAGCTGCCGACGGAAATTACGACGTCATCATTGTTTCGCTGCAGCTCGAAAATTTCGACGGTTTGCGCCTGTGCAGCCAGATCCGCTCGCTCGAGCGCACGCGCAACACGCCGATCCTGGCCGTATCCGAGGCCGACAACAATGCGCGGCTGGTGCGCGGGCTCGAAATCGGCATCAACGATTATTTGATCCGCCCGATCGACAAGAACGAAATGCTGGCGCGCGTGCGCACACAGATCAAGAAGAAGCGATACACCGAGCGCCTGCGCGACAACGTGCAGATGTCGATCGAGATGGCGATCACCGACGCGCTCACCGGGCTGTTCAACCGCCGTTACATGGAAACTCATCTTTCGGGACTGGTCGAGCAGGCTTCCGCCCGCAGCAAGCCGATTTCGGTGCTGATCCTCGACATCGATTACTTCAAGTCGATCAACGATACGCACGGCCACGATGCCGGCGACGACGTGTTGCGCGAATTCGCGTTGCGTATCCGCAAATGCATTCGCAACATCGATCTGGCTTGCCGCTATGGCGGCGAGGAATTCGTGATCGTGATGCCCGAAACCGACATCGCCGTCGCCGGCATGGTGGCCGAGCGGCTGCGCCGGCGCATCGCCGGCGAGCAGTTCGCGATCCAGCAGGGTGCCGCGAACCTCGACGTCACGATCTCGATCGGGATCGCCGCGCTCAGCGGCATGCAGGACAACGCGGCCGCCATCCTCAAGCGCGCCGACACCGCGCTCTATCGCGCCAAGCGCGATGGCCGCAACCGGGTCGTCCCCGACGCGGCCTGAAATAGCGCGTCATTCCAACGGCTTAAAATGTGACTTGTCGGGGTGGGCATTGGGCCTAACCTCGCGAGATCAGCGCGCCGATTCGCATATTGCGCGAACGCGCCTCAACAATACCCTGCGGAGTGCTCAGGTCCGCCGCATCTCCTGGGTCCCGTGGGGTTCGGCCGGCCTGGAAGTGGCGCGAGTGGCCTCCTCAGACGCTACTTCCGGCCGGCCACCTTATTTGGCGGTCAGGGCCGAACGACGGTCCAGCCTTTTTCGGCGAGTTCGATCAGCGTCACGACGCCGGATTCGACATGCTGAGCATTCGCGACCAGCGGCGGCTCCTTGCCTTCTTTGGCTGCCATCGAGCGCAACGTGACGTCGCACGCCATGAACGAGACGTTCGGCATCCCCTGCTTGAAGGACTTGAGGCGCGCCTTCACCGGCGAAGTGTCTTCGCGCAGCATGTGAAAGCCGGCATTGAAGGCGACAATTTGAATGTCGACCTCATCGCCTTTCTCCGAATAGTACCGCGACACGTTGGAGGCGACATTGAGCACCGCGTTCATTTTCTCCGGATCGTTGTCGCTGATCTGAAGCGCGAGTTTGTGATGTTCGCCGGCAGTCGCAGGCAGCGCGGCAAAGATCGCGGCGGCGGCGATCAACGCGATGCGCAAGAAATTCAGCATAGAAAGCTCCTGAAATTCCGCTTCAACATAGAAACAGCGGAACGCGCGGGCAATTCCCGGCCGCAAAAAGCAAAGGGCGCCTCGCGGGCGCCCTCATTCGGAGAATTACTTGATCTTAGATTCTCGATATTCGACGTGTTTCTTCGCGATCGGATCGTATTTCTTCTTGACCAATTTGTCGGTCATGGTGCGCGAATTCTTCTTGGTGACATAGTAGTGCCCGGTGTCGGCGCTGGACACGAGTTTGATCTTGAGACTGACGGCTTTGGCCATTGGAACCTCGGAAACGACACGGATTTGGCGCGGAAACTAGCGTCGAAGCGCGAAAAGTCAAGAAAACCCGTCGCTTACAGTAGCTCGCGCAAAAACTGCTGATTTTCCATGAAATAAAACGGCACCGGTAAGCTGTGCGCCATCCCGGCTTTGACGCGCGCCTCAAGTTCTTCGAGCACGACGCCGGTGATCGTCGGCATGTCGAGCGTCTTGGCCTCCCGGATCGGAATCCAGACCAGTTCGACGAGCTCGCTGTCGGGCCCGACGACGCCCTCAACCTTATGCGCGATGTGCTGCGCGTCGACCGTAAAAAAGCGGGTGTCGAAACGTTTGGGCCGCCGCGGCGGCGTGATCGCGCGCGCGATGAAATGCACCTGCGACAGATCCGGAAGAATGTCGGCTTGCGAGAAACCCGCCCATTCGACATTCGGCGCGCTCGATGCGCCTTTGACACCAAGCATCAGACCGGTTTCCTCGAAGGTCTCGCGGATCGCAGCGAGCGGAAAGGCGCGCGGAGCTGGCATGTCGGCATCCCGCGGGCGCGCTGCGATTTTTTTCGCCGCGGTTGGGTCGAGTTCGGCCGCGGCTTTCATTTCGGCGTCGACCTTTTCGATGCGACCACCCGGAAATACGAATTTGCCGGGCATGAATTTGTGGTTGGCGTGACGGCGGCCAAGAAGGACGAGGGGATTGGGTCCCGAACGGTCGATCAGCATCAAGGTGGCCGCGTCGCGCGGCACGCTGTCGGGGAACGACTGATCGCGCTCGGATTTGGTCATCCGCTCGGCCAATTTGCTCTGAGTGTCCGTCATCGTGCCTTCCGCTTGCCCTTGCGCTTCGAATGTTTCGGCGGACGATACTTATGCGGCCGCTCGCTGGGTTCGCGCCGCATGCCATCCTTGCGATGTCGTATTCCACCGCTGCGGCCCTCCGACAAGAGCTCAAAGCGCAGGGCACCGGCGACCGGGGCGGCTTCGACCAGCTTGACCGTGACGCCGTCGCCCAGGCGATGGCGCATGCCGGAGCGGCTGCCGACCATCGCGCGTCCTGCCTCGTCGAACCGGAAATATTCCTCGCCGATAGTGCGAGCCGGGATGAAGCCGTCGGCGCCAGTCTCGTTGAGTTTGACGAACAGGCCGGCCCGCGTGACGCCGGAGATGCGACCCTCGAACGTCGCCCCGATGCGGTCGGCGAGGAAGTGCGCAATCAGCCGGTCGGCGGTCTCGCGCTCGGCCAGCATCGCGCGGCGCTCGGTCGCCGAAATTTTCGCGGCAACTTCGGCAAGCGAGGCGTGGTCTTCGGTTGGCGGCAGGCCATCATGGCCGAGCTTGCCGGCGCGAATCAGGCCGCGATGCACGACGAGGTCAGCATAGCGTCGAATGGGCGAAGTGAAGTGTGCGTAGCGGCGTAAATTGAGACCGAAGTGCCCATAGTTCTCGGCCGCGTATTCCGCCTGTGCTTGCGAGCGCAGCACGACCTCATTGACGAGCTGCTCGTACTCCTTGCCCTTCACCTGCGCGAGAATGCGGTTGAAGGCTTGCGGCCGCAGCGCGCCGCCTTTCGGAAAGGAAATATCGAGT
>JAFAQJ010000116.1 GCA_019246455.1 Pseudolabrys sp. | reverse complement strand
GCCTTCGTGCACGCGGGCGCAGGACCGCGACCGGTCAAACGACGTCTGAGCGACTTGAGAAAGCACCGCATCGGCGACTCTCCATCTCGGTTGCGAGACGGAGAGTGTCACCGGACCCCCAGGGCTGATGTGCCAAATCGCACATCCCAGGATGATCAGCCCTGGCGAGCCTTGTAGCGCTTCTGGGTCTTGTTGATGATGTAGACCCGGCCCTTGCGGCGCACGAGACGATTGTCGCGATGGCGGCCGCGCAGCGATTTCAACGAATTACGGACTTTCATGATCGATCTCTGGGCCCAGCTGGGCTTTTGGTCGGTGTGTTGGGCGGGTTCATAGGGGTGCGGGCCGTCTCTGTCAACGCAAGCGGCCCATTTCGCCCATCGTACATCCTCGAGTGGTTAGCGCGTCATGGCTCGACTAGAGTTGCGGCCCCGGAACTCCCATGCCGCGTTCGACCGAGCATTTTTTGACGACCCATACCGGCAGCCTGCCGCGGCCGGACGATCTCATCCGCGTGATGTACGCCAAGGAAGAAGGCGTGCCGGTCGACGCGGCGGCGCTCGCGGCGCGCGTCAAGGCGGCGGTCGCCGAAGTCGTCAAGAAACAGGCCGATGTCGGCGTCGACCTCATCAACGACGGCGAGATGTCGAAGCCGAGCTACGCAACCTACATCAAGGACCGGCTCGATGGTTTCGGCGGCACCGGCAACACCTTCGTCTATCAGGATCTCGCCGCCTTTCCGAAGCTCGAAAAGAAAGTGTTCGGCGATCCGGGACGGTCACGACGCAAGACGCCGGCCTGCAATGCGCCGATTAAGGTGCGCGACGCGCAAGCCGCCATTTCCGACGCGGAAAATCTCAAGGCGGCGCTCGGCGCGGTGAAGTCCGTTGGCGGCTTCATGAGCGCGGCCTCGCCCGGCGTGGTGTCGCTGTTCTTTCACGACGATTACTACGGCAGCCAGGAAAAATACCTGGCGGCGATCGCCGAAGCGATGCGCTATGAATACGAGACGGTAGCGAAGGCCGGATTTGTGCTGCAGATCGATTGCCCTGATCTCGCGATGGGCCGCCATATCCAATACGCCAATTTATCGGTGGCGGAATTCCGTAAGCGAATCGCCTTGCACATCGAAGCGCTCAACCATGCTCTCATCGGCATCCCGGCCGAGCAACTACGCATGCATCTGTGCTGGGGCAATTACGAAGGGCCTCACCATTGCGATGTGCCGCTCGCCGATATTGTCGACATTGTCTTCGCCGCGAAGCCCTCGATGATATCCCTCGAAGCCGCCAATCCGCGCCACGCCCATGAATGGAAACTGTTCGAGACGGTGAAGCTGCCGGAAGGCAAGGTGCTGATCCCCGGTGTGATCGAGTCGAAATCGAACTTCATCGAGCATCCCGAGGTGATTGCGCAGCGCATCGCGCGTTACGCCAATTTGGTCGGGCGCGAGAACGTAATTGCGGGATCGGATTGCGGCTATGGCACCTGGGTCGGACAGGCCGCGGTCGATCCTGACGTGGTGTTCGCCAAGCTCAAGGCGATGGCGGACGGCGCGCGCATCGCCTCGAAGCAGTTCTGGAAAAATTGAAAGAGGAAATTCGTGGTGGGTGCGACAGGGATCGAACCTGTGACCCCTACCATGTCAAGGTAGTGCTCTTCCGCTGAGCTACGCACCCAAGCCACGAAACCGGGAGGTCTTAGCGAGTTGGATTGCCAGAGGCAACCCGCGCGGGAAATCCATTTATTGCGCGAAATCTGGTCCGGGATCGCGTGTTACGCCGCCAGCATCTTGCTGACTTCGGTCACCAGTTCACGCAGATGGATCGGCTTTGATAGAACCTTGGCGTGTTTCGGCGCCGTCGAATCCGCATTGAGCGCGACCGCCGCAAAACCAGTGATGAACATGATCTTGATATCGGGATCGAGTTCGGCGGCGCGGCGGGCAAGTTCGATCCCGTCCATTTCCGGCATCACGATATCGGTGAGCAGAAGCTCGTAAGGTTCCTCGCGCAGCCGCTGATAGGCGGAGAGCCCGTTATCGTACGACGTGACGTCGAAACCGGCATTCTGCAGCGCCTTCACGAGAAAGCGGCGCATGTCGGTGTCGTCTTCGGCCAGCAGAATCTTGGGCACTCGCTACGCTCCCCTACCCCAACTCACTCCGGCCTTTGCGGCCGCGCAGCCCTCCCATAAGCCCCAACGCGGGTAAATATGGGGTGAACCCACAGCCTGACCGCCTCTATATTGGCTTTATCCGCGCGCCTATGGACAATAGAAGGTATAAACCAGCGTTCACGACCCGTTCGCAGCGGGTTTGGCTGCAGTGACGGAAAGCATCCCCTGATGAGCGAGATACGCGACGAGCTGGATCCGCCCTTCGAGATCGTCGAGCCCGCCCACTGGGCGGGAGCAGCGATTTTCAATTCGCCGCACAGCGGCTCGACCTACCCGGCCGAATTCCTCACCAGATCGCGGCTCGATGTCGGCACGCTGCGGCGCTCGGAGGACAGTTTTGTCGACGCCCTGGTCACCGGCGTCGTGACCCGCGGCTATCCGATGATGCGCGCTCACTTCCCGCGCTGCTTTGTCGACGTGAACCGGGAGCCCTACGAACTCGATCCGCGCATGTTCGATGGCCGCCTGCCATCCTTTGCCAACACACGTTCGATGCGGGTTGCCGGCGGGCTCGGCACCGTCGCGCGCGTGGTCGGCGATGCGCAGGAAATCTACGATCAGCGCATCCCCGTCGACGACGCGCTCCAGCGCATTGAAAGCCTTTACAAGCCCTATCATCGCGCGTTGCGACGGTTGTTCACCAAGCTGCATCGGATGTTCGGCGCGGCAGTGCTAGTCGATTGCCATTCGATGCCGTCAACCGCTGGGCATCGCGACGAGCGCCCGCGCCCCGAATTCGTGATCGGCGACCGCTACGGAACAAGCTGCGTCGGCGTCGTATCAGAGACAGTCGAGAAAACGCTTCGGTCGCTCGGCTACGGCGTGAGCCGCAACAAGCCTTATGCCGGTGGGTTCATCACCGAGCATTACGGCAATCCATCAACGGGACTTCACGCCATCCAGCTCGAGATCAACCGTGCGCTTTATATGGATGAACGCCGCTATACGCGCGGGCCAGGCTTCGCGCAGGTCGCCGTCGACCTCGAGACCCTGGCGCAGCGTCTAGGAGAGATACCCTTGGAGGAATTGCGGCCTTACCGCGCCGCCGCCGAGTGAGATGGCGCGGCAAGAAACACAGCGAGAAACGCGGCAAGAAAAAGGGGCCGCTCGCGTGGCGGGCGGCCCAAGTCTAGGGAGGAAACGCCCAAGGAGGGCAACGGTAACTCTCGCTACCGCATTGCAGTAAAGTACACCGCACCGCACAAAGTTCAAGTGACAATCTACTAAAATCAATGCAAATTTGCATAGTCGAGGCCACATTTTGCAGCCTTTTTCGCAGCGAGTAACTATAGGCGCACCCAAACCCTGTATTTATTGCTCTCAGACTTTCGTCGATTGCGGGCTGCGAAGCCGGGCCCGGCCAGGATTAACCACAGCCGGAATACCATGACCGCCATCGACTTCGCCGCCTTTGTCGATGAACTCGCCACGGTTTCGGGCGAGACCATCCTGCCGTTTTTCCGGACGTCGCTGACGGTCGACAACAAGAAGCCGGGTGGCTTCGACCCTGTGACCGCAGCCGACCGGGCCGCGGAAAACGCGATGCGGGCACTCATCCGCCGCACTTTCCCCGGTCACGGCATCGTCGGCGAGGAATACGGCAATGAGCGCACCGACGCCGAATATGTCTGGGCGCTCGACCCGATCGACGGCACCAAGTCCTTTATCAACGGCATGCCGACCTGGGGCACGCTGATCGGGCTGCTGCGGCTTGGCGAGCCGGTGTTCGGCATGATGCATCAGCCATTCATGCGCGAGCGCTTCTCAGGCGATGGCGGCGCCGCGCATTATCGCGGCCCCGGCGGCAAGCGCGATCTGCGAGTGCGGCCGTGTGCGGCAATCGAAGACGCGCTACTGCAAACCACGAGCCCGCTACTGATGAACGAGGCGGATCGCGCTGCGTTTCGCCGCGTGGAGCAAAACGTGAAGCTTTCACGCTACGGCGGCGATTGTTACGCCTACTGCATGCTCGCTTGCGGACACATCGATCTCGTGATCGAGACCGAGCTCAAGCCGCACGATATTCTCCCACTTATCCCGATTATCACGGGTGCGGGTGGAATCGTGACGAGCTGGGACAACGGATCGCCACACGCCGGCGGCCGCGTCGTCGCGGCGGGTGACAAGCGCGTGCACAGGGCCGCGCTGGAAATCCTCAACCGGAAAAATCAGTAACGCGCTGTTCGCAGTAGAGCGGCGCACTCAGTAAAGCGGCGTACCCGGCACGAACGCGTCGAACGCCGCCCAGAACTGTTGCCGGTACTGATCCTGCTCCTGCAGAATTTCGTGCCGCGCACCGGCAAGGATGAGATGTGAACCGGCCAGAAGATTGCTGGCAAACCGCTCGATCGCCGGCGTCGAGACGACGTCGTCTTTGCCGGCTGCGACCAGCAGCACCGGCTGGCGGATCGCGCCCGGATAGCTCGGATCGGCAAATTTCGCCATCGCGCGCAACGCCGCGTCTGCCCATGCGACGGTCGGCGAGCGCAACGCTAGCGTGGGCTCGAACTCGACGATCGCGGCGTTGCGCGCGAAGCGCACGGGATCTGAGGTGAGCACATTGCCGATGAAATTCGTATTCGCCGCGCTGGCGGCTTCGCCACGTGGAACATAGGACGAGCCACGTCCAAACCAGCGCAGCAATCGTGCTAAAGGGCCGGCCACGCGCATCAGCCCCGCGCTTCCCAAGCCGATCATTGGCGCGCTCAACACGATGCGATCGAACCAGCGCCGTCCATCGTGCGCGGCGCGCAACAGGATCGCGGCACCCATCGAATGGCCGAGGGCGTAAATCGGCGGCGGGCAATCCGGCAGCACGACCTGATCCATGAAGGTGTCGAGATCCACGCCGTATTCGTAGAAATCCTTGACATGGCCCTTGCTGCGATCAGACAGGCCGCGATCCGAAAGTCCTTGGCCGCGCCAATCGAGGATCGCGACGGCGAAACCACGCGCCTGCAGATCGCGCACCGTCTCGAAATACTTTTCGATGAATTCGGCCCGGCCGGGAAACACGCAGACCGTGCCCTTGCGTCCCGGCGGCGGCGCCCAGCGCGCGAACCGTAGGTTGACGCCATCGGGCGTCGTCACGCTGCCGGTGACCGCGTTGTCCGGGACCGGGTTGGCGGGAATGGATACGAGTTTCATGCGCGGGGAGAGGCCGTTTGGCGCCTTATAGCAGTGAACTACGGGCCCTCAATTGCGAAACCCTCGAACCCATCCTAACAGACTGAAAAATATAGCTTTTTCATTCTCTTGCAGCGCTTGAAAACACTCCCATATTTCGTTTGCGCAGGCCACCCGGCTGCGCACGGGTTTGAGAAGGTCCGGCCATTTGGCGGATCAAAACCCGCATGTCGCTCAAAGGAGGATATGCAATGCGAACTTTCGATCTTTCCCCCCTTTATCGTTCCACCGTCGGTTTCGACCGGCTGTTTGATCTGCTTGGCGAAGGCCTCGATGCCGCGCCAGGTTATCCGCCGTACAACATCGAGCGCACTGGTGAGAACGATTATCGCATCACGGTGGCAGTCGCCGGCTTCGGCGAAGGCGATCTGACGCTCGAAGCGAAGGAAAACACGCTCACGATCAAGGGCGAGAAACAGCAGAAGGAAGAGAAGAAGGAGAACGAGGTGCTTTATCAGGGCATCGCGGCCCGCTCGTTCGAGCGCGTCTTCCAGCTTGCTGATCACGTCCAGGTCAAGGGCGCCGCTCTCGAGAACGGCTTACTGCACGTCGATCTCGTGCGCGAGATTCCCGAGGCGAAGAAGCCGCGCACCATTCCGATCGGCAATGGCGCGGTGAAAGCCAAGACCATCGACGCGAAAGCCGCGTAACGAGCTGGTCTGAACCTCCAGACGTAACGAGCGCCCCGGAAAAACCGGGGCGCTTTAGTTTTGGCCGAACGCGATTCCGCCGACACCGAGTTCGACTGGCCGGGTATCATTGAGCTCGCGCCAGCGCGGCAATCGGCGGATTGGCGAGGGACCATCGCCATTGAATTGCAATGGCGCGCTCAACACCGTGCGTTTGGTGTCGCTAAATCCGGACGGCAGACTGGGCTGCGGCGGCAGTTCAGCTTGCTTGAGTTCAAGTTTGGCCTCGGGCGGCGGGGGCGAATCCAGCGGCGCAGGCTTGGCCTTGGGCAGGACAAGCGTTGCTTCTGGCTTGGGCGCGGCGATAGGTTTTTTGATGGGCGGCGTCGGTACCGGCCTGATCTTGGCGTCGGTCTTTGCAGGCTGTGGCAAAGCCGCCATCGGGCGCTCGGCTGGCACCGGCACGTGGATAATGCGCGGATTGGCATCGGGCAGCGCTGCCTTTGGTGCGCCACGCGGCGGCGAAACGTTCAGCACGTCGCCATAGAGCGCGTCGACGAGAACGCGGACTTCGGCGCCGCGGCTGTCGGTCGCTTTGAGCATATAATAGTCGCCATGCCGGGTGGGCTCGCCGGCTGGATTCAATCCCATCGCTTTGACTGCCGGCAGGATGGCTTCCGGAGCCAGCAACTCCGGCCGCATCAAGCGTTGCTGGGCATCGGCTGGCAAGGCGAACGCCGCGGTGAAAACAATGACCGTGAGAAGCGTTTTCGTTTTCACGGGCGTTCTCTAGATCAACGGTGCGACATTGTCCGCGCGATATGGTCGAACGAAATCTCGCCCGCGCCTCGCGACAAGAGGACAAGCAGCATCGCCGCCCAATAGGCGTGCGATGTCCAAAATGCTTCCGGCATCACGAGGTTGATCATGGCCGTCATGATGAGGAGCCCAAGCGCGGCGAAGCGCGTGCCGAGGCCCAGCACCAGCATCACCGGCAGAATGAAGGCGCCATAGCTCGCGAGGTAAGCGGCGAGCGTCGATGGCATCGGCACGGCCGCGTAGTGGGTGAGGAACATGTCGAAGGTCGAGGCTTTCACTTCGAACGGCAGCACCACCGAGGTGTTGATCGCGGTCGAAAATCCGACATTGAATTTCAAGTTGGCGAGGCTGATGAGGTCCGGGATTGAAATCGGGACGCGTGGGCCGTCGATCATCGCCTGGCCATTGATGAAGAACACGCGGGCGACCACGACGCGCAGAATTAGCGCGACCAGCGCGTAAGGAACGAACGAGCAGGCGGAAACGAAGCTCTCGACCACCGATCCGGCGAAGGTGCGGTTGCGTTCGCGCTGGGCTCGCTTGGCGGCCAGGGCAGCGAGTTGGGCGCTGCGTTTGATCGCGGCCTCGACGGCCGGTGACGGCCGCGCCTGCGCGAATTCGGCGGCGGCGTGCGGCGGCGTCAGACCCGACAACTGATCGGCCAGCCGCTGCATCGGCGCGCCAGGATTATCGGCAAGAGCGGTGCTGCGAGCAGAATTGAGCACGGAAAAGCCTCCACGTCGGCGCGCACCATAGCGAAAGGTGCCGAAGACTCGGGCCTTTCCTGAAACCTTGGGTAACAATCGCGGTTAAACGGTAAACCGGCGCGACGCGAGTTCCGCGCAACAGAGTTTCGCGTCGGCAGCCTACCGCGCCGATCGACCACGTCCCGGGCAGGCGCCTGCGCAACAAAACGTCAATTTTGCCTACTTTGGACGTGGACCAATCTTGTAAGGACGGGCAAAATTTGGCATGGTCTTTTAGGACAGTAATGCTGTCCTAATGGTTGAGGCGTCCGAGCGCCTCGCAGAGTAGCCGATGCGGCTGGCGGAGCCGGCAGGCTGCCTTCTCAAGGTTCGATTTTCTCGGCTGCGGCGCCTCGGGGTGTCACAGATAAGGCAGGTACGCCGCGCGGCGGCAAAACGGGGCGGTTGGATGGTGAAACGTACGACCACCGAACATAGGAGCGCCTTCGGCGACACCGCCGATCCAGGCGTCCCTGCCGCTCATGGATTGTACGACCCGGCTCTCGACAAGGACTCCTGCGGCGTTGGCTTTATCGCCGACATCAAGGGCCGCAAGTCGCACAAGATCGTACAGGACGCGCTCCAGATTCTGTGCAACCTCGAGCACCGCGGCGCGGTCGGCGCCGATCCACGCATGGGCGACGGTGCCGGCATTCTGGTGCAGATCCCGCATGCCTTCTTCGCCAAGAAGTGCGAAGCGCTCGGCATCACGTTGCCGAAGCCGGGAGAATACGCGATCGGCTACCTGTTCATGCCGACCGACAAAGAGTGGCGGCAGATCATCCGCGACATCTATGCCGAAGTGATCGAACGCGAAGGCCTCTCACTGCTTGGCTGGCGCGACGTACCGACCGACAACTCGTCGCTTGGCGAGTCGGTGAAGCCGACCGAGCCGAAGCACATGCAGGTGTTCATCGGCAAAGGCAAAAAGAAATTCGGCGAGCAGGAAT
>JAFAQJ010000439.1 GCA_019246455.1 Pseudolabrys sp. | reverse complement strand
TCGGGCCCACTGCTTTCTGGATTAAGAAGCAAAGCAGGAAATTGGGACCGGCGGAACGGGGGTCAAACCGTTTCGGCAATGTCCGCTGGGTCAATAGGCGACATCGCAAGATGTCTGATCCAGTCCGCTTTGCCCCCAATAACGACCCGTTTTCGAATAAGATCATCGAAGAGTACGTGAGGGCCGACACTCGCGAGCGCCCATAGCGTGAAAAAGGGGCAGCCACATTATCGGCACCTCTAACCCCGGCGCGCTGCTGAATGGCAGAACGCCGGACCAGCAAGAACCATGAAAACTGGAGCGGGACCTATCTCCTCACGCCCTCCGAAGGCAAAGGTCGGACGTTCGAATCGTCTCGGGCGCGCCAGTTCCCTCCCACCGTCGGAACTTTCCCGAAAAGGCCGGTCCCGCCTCGATTCACGGTATTGATCAATCTCAATTCGCGAGCGCGCGACAGGTGCTATGCAAGCCGCATGATCGATACCGCCCATAACCCGGTGTGCCCGTCCTGCGCCCGGCACATGATCCTGACCGCGGTGCTACCGCGCGTCGGCGGCCTGTCGGAGCTGCACACCTTCCGTTGCGAATATTGCAACGTGGTGTTCACCGAAGCGGTCTCGGATCGCAATCTATCGGTCGATCGCGCGCTCAATCTCAACTACGGGGTCGCGGCCGGCCAGATGCACACCCCGGGCGTGGATTGGGAGATCGAGCCAAAGCCGGACTCGAGCCCGCTCACCGACGGCTAATCGTCGTCTTGAAGATCAGACGCGGTATTTCAAACCGAACCCGAGCGCGACCGCGGCAAACAGCGCGATCATCGCGGCGAACGTCATGCTCGCGGCGATCGCGCCAGCCCATACGGTGATGATGCCGACGCCGATCACCGGCAGCGCATTGCCGGAGAAACAGCAGATAAAATAGACCGACAACACTTCGGCGCGGCGCGCCGGCGGCGCGATCTGGTTGACGACCTGCAGACTGCCGCGATAGCCGAGGCCGGAGGTGATGCCGCATAGCGCGGTGCCGAGCAGGATCAGCGCCATCGAGCCGAATGCTTGCGCCGCAACGACCATCGCGACGCTCGGGATCATCAGGCCGAGCGACCACAGCATCGCCGCGCGACTCTTAAGCCTGCGGGTCAGCACGATCGACAACGCGACCGCGACGCCAATCTCGAACACCAGCGCGCCGGCGAGAAGATGGCTCTTCTGGTGGAGGTTCTCGGCCAAGATGCTGGGCGCGAGCGCCGCATAAAACCCGATCAACGCCATTGCACCGGCGCCCGTCACCGCCGGGGCGATGAATGGCGCGCGGATGTCGGCGGGCACGCCGAGCTTCGGGGCAATCGCAATCGCCGCCAGCGGGCGGGCGCGCGTCACGGTTTCGCGTGTGCGCGCGATCAAGAGTGCGGTGATGACAACCACGGCGAGATAGGCCGCAAACGGCAGATGCAATGGCCACGGCGCATAATCCGCCAGGAATCCGGCGAGCAACGGGCCCCCGGCGATGCCGAGGAAGTTCGAGCTGGTGGCGATGATGGTCGCTTCGCTCTTGTCCTGTTTGCCGACCAGTTCGGCGAGCCACGCGGTGCCGGTGCCGGCCGCGACGCCGACGCCGAGCCCGATCAGCACGCGCGCGACGAATAATTCTGCGACGTGGTGCGCCAGCAGAAACACCACTGCGCTGAGCGCGCAAACGCCCATCGCCGGCAACGCGGTGCGGCGGCGGCCGATCTGATCCGACACGCCGCCAAAAAACAGCAACGCGCCGAGATTGCCGATCACGTAGCTCGCATAGATCAGCGTCAGCATGACGCGCGAGAACCCGAAGGCCTCCTCGTAAATCACGTAAAGCGGCGTCACCAACGTGCTGCCGGCGAAGGCGATGCCGATCATCATCGCGACGGCAACGATCGCGGCGGTGTCATCAAGCGGCGACGTGCCGGCACGGGTGAAATCGGAAAGTTTCATGTGGCGGGTCTGAGCCATGATGTTCTCCGCATGGCATTCAACGGGGCTAACGGCTGCTGCGCGGACCAGTTCCTGACGAGTTCCGGCACTGGATTTTGTGGCGACGGCTTTCGATATGGTGCGCAACGTCGCATGGGAGACAAGTTATGAAAATTCCCGGCCCCGACCACCCGATTGCTGTCACGCCCAACAAAAATCGCGTGCGTGTCACATTCGGCGGCAAGGTGATCGCCGACAGCACCCGCGCGCTGTCGCTGAAGGAAGCATCATATCCTGTGGTGCAATACATTCCGCGCGGTGATGCCGACATGAGTCTGTTGCAGCCGACCTCGCATCACACACATTGCCCTTACAAGGGCGAAGCGAGTTACTTCACCGTCGCGGTCGACGGCAAGACGACGCAGAACGCGGTGTGGAGCTACCCCACCCCGTTTCCCGCTGTGAAGGAGATTGAAGGCCACCTCGCCTTTTATCCGGACCGTGTGGACAAGATCGAGGTGTTGCCGGCCTGATGGGCGGCAATGCGTTACGCCGCCGGCGCGGCGGCAGCGATATCGGCGGCAGCTTCAGCCTGCGCGGCGGCGAGCAATGCTTGCGGCGGCACCAGCGCCGGATTGCGCGGTTTCGGCACATAGTATTTGCCGATCTGCATCATCTGCCGCGGCTTGACCATGATCGAGACCAGCCGGTCCTGCAGCGCTTTCGGCGAGGTCGGCTTAATCAGGAATTCATGGGCGCCGAGGCGCAGTGCCTGCAAAACATCAGAGCGCCGCGCACGCTCGCTCAACATGATGATCGGCAAATTGGGACGCGGAAACAGTTCGGGCGAGCGCACGATGCGCATCACTTCCGGGCCGTTGAGCACCGGCATGTCCCAATCGAGCACCATGATGTCGGGATCCTGGATGCGGATCGTCTCGAGCGCGGACAGACCATCGGCGGCTTCGTACACCGACTTCGCGCCCAGATTGGTCAGCATGGTGCGGGTCTGACGGCGCATGAAGGCGTTGTCGTCTACGATCAGGATCGCAAGACCCTGAATCATCTCGCGCAGTGGCTTGTTGTGCATGATACGCCGGGTAAGACTGGTGACTGCGGCAGTGAGCATGGAACAAATCCGCTGCGAACCCGGAAAAATGGACTGCGCAATTTGCCCTATGATTTCCCGGATCATCACAACGCTTCGTTAATGCTGAAGCCGCTTCTGGTGATGCGGCATAACGAGCGCGCAGCGATCAGTGCAGGCGCGGGCCTTTGAGGAATTTGGCGCGGTCGGAGGAGTTCACGCGCACGTCGAACGTGACGCCGTCGCGATAAAGCGTGAGCGGTACTTCGACACCAGCGGTGCCGAGCGACCACACCTTGCGGTAGAACGAGGCGAGAGTGGACACCTTGTCGCCGTTCACCGCGAGGATGACATCGCCGGTCTTGACCTCGGCGCGCGCCGCCGGCCCTTTGCCGGCGAGCCCGACTGTGACGATCTTGTCCTCGATCTCGGTCGAATAGAGGCCGAGCCACGGCCGCACCGGCTTGTTGACGCGGCCGAATTTCTGCAAGTCGTCGCGCACTTTTTTCAGGAGATCGATCGGCACCCCCATGTTGAGGTTTTCGTTCTTGCCGTTTCTCTCGCGCTCGAGTTGCAACGAGCCGATGCCGGTCAATTCGCCGCGCGCGTTGAGCAACGCGGTGCCGCC
>JAFAQJ010000425.1 GCA_019246455.1 Pseudolabrys sp. | reverse complement strand
CCACTGCTCGTGGCCTTCCTTGGTGCGCTGCTCATCGCTTGCCGGGTCCGGCAGGCTCGCGACCGGAACGGACTTCGCCTCGTCGATCTCTTTCTTGCTGCGATGGAAAATGAAGATCGGCTTCGAGCGCCAGAACACCTTGATGATCTGACCGTCGGCGACCGGAGCGAGGTCGACCTCGATCGGAGCGCCGGCGGCGATCGTCGAGGCATCTGGGTTCATTTGCGAGATCAGCGGCACCAGGGAGGCCGCTCCGCCGACCGCGGCAACGGCGCCGGTGGCGATGAACAGAAAATCGCGGCGTGTGTGCTCCGCCGAAGACACGGTCGTCACGTCTTTATCCTCTCCCCCGGCTGGCGCTTTCAACCAATCGCGGCTTGGAGCCGCTGGCAAGGCTGCCGCGGCGGCGAATGGACCGGCTGCGCGGCATCCGTGGTCAAGGCAGGACGGCGCAAACGGCGGTTTTTATTGGCACCCCGGAGGGTGAAGCGCAAGCCCGCTATCGGTCTGAGAACCAAGGTTGCATAACTCATTTGACGGGAATGATTTTATCCGTGGCATTGCTGCAACCGTATGATCCGTATCGCCCTTTATCAGCCCGACATTGCGCAGAATACCGGCACGATTCTGCGCCTGGCCGCCTGCTTGAACATCGAGGCCCATATCATTGAGCCCGCTGGCTTTCCCGCAAGCGACCGCGCCTTCCGCCGCGCCGGAATGGACTATCTCGACCAGGTTTCGATCGTCCGTCATCTGGATTGGACAGCCTTCGATGCATGGCGGCGAAGCGCCAACGCGAGACTGCTCCTGCTGACGACTTCCGGCGCGCAGTCTTTCCTCGATTTCACCTATTGCGACGGCGACACGCTGCTGTTCGGCCGCGAAAGCGCGGGCGTGCCGCACGCAGTCCATCAAGCTGCCGACGCACGGCTCATCATTCCGATGCGTCCGGGCCTACGTTCGCTCAATGTGGCGGTATCGGCCGCCATCGTCTGTGCCGAGGCGCTGCGGCAAACCGGCGGCTTTGACGCTATAAACGGGCGATGATGGACGCTGGCCTATTGGAAACACGCAAAACGCGCGCCCGCGCGTGGTTCGAAAGCCTGCGTGACCAGATTTGCGCGGCTTTCGAGAAAGTCGAGGACGATCTTCCAAATTCGCCCGACAAAGCCGGCCGCTTCGTGCGCACGCCGTGGCAGCGCACCGATCATTCCGGTGCGCCGGGCGGCGGCGGCGTCATGGCGATGATGAAGGGCCGCGTGTTCGAAAAAGTCGGGGTACATTGCTCGACAGTGCATGGCGAATTCGCGCCGGAATTTCGCAAGGAAATTCCCGGCGCGGCAGACGATCCGCGATTCTGGGCGTCCGGGATCTCGCTGATCGCCCATTTGCACAATCCCAATGTGCCGGCGGTGCATATGAACACACGCTTCGTCGTGACGACGAAGGCCTGGTTCGGCGGTGGCGCGGACCTGACGCCTGTACTCGACGCGCGGCGGAACCAAAACGATCCGGACAGCGTCGCCTTTCACGCGGCCATGAAAGCCGCGTGCGGCGCACATTCCAAGATCGCGCCCTACGAGAAATACAAAAAGTGGTGCGACGATTATTTCTTCCTCAAGCACCGAAACGAACCGCGTGGCATCGGCGGCATTTTCTACGACTATCTTGAGACGGACTGGGGCGAGAGCTTCGCCTTCACACAAGACGTTGGACGCGCTTTTCTGAAAATCTATCCTGACCTGGTACGCCGGAATTTCGGCAGGTTGTGGACCGAGACGCAACGCGAAGAGCAGCTGGTGCGCCGCGGCCGCTACGTGGAATTCAACCTGCTGTACGACCGCGGCACGATCTTCGGGCTCAAAACAGGCGGCAACGTCGATTCGATCCTCTCGTCGATGCCGCCGGTGGTGAAGTGGCCCTAACGGAAGGCGCCGGCGATCAAAAATAGCCCGCCGCATATGACGACGACATCCAATACGGCCGTGTGAACGTGTACTGGCATGCGTTCGACGAACGCTTTGGCGAGGAAGGCTCCCGGTAACGCCACAAAACCGATCAACAGCGCAAAGGCAACGACCTGCGCGGTAATGACGCCGGCCAAGCCGAACACGGAAATCTTCACGATACCGATCACGATCGAAATAGCCGCGTCGGTCGCGATCACGGCTGCGCCTTCGAGACCGGCCGCCATCAGCAGCGACAGCAAGATGACGCCCGACCCCGCCGTGCCGCCCACGACCACCCCGTAGCCCAGCGACCCGAGCGCCAGCCCGCCGTCGCCGACTGTGAACTCGCGATGTTTCGCGTAACGGCGCAACGGCACGCTCAAAATCAGCATGGTGCCGATCACGATGGCCGCGCCGCGGCCAGTCAGCAGTGTGTAGCCATAGGCACCCAGCACGCAGGTCGGCACCGCGGCTGCAAGAACAATCGCGGCGCGACGGAAGTCGGCGTAGCGCAAGAACGCGGCAACGCGGCTCGAATTGGTGAACAGCGCCGAGATCGCAATGATCGGCACCACCGGCTCAGCGCCGATCAGCGGCACAAGAACAAGCGGCATCAGCGCACCGGTGCCATATCCCGCGACCCCGCCGACCACTGACGCGAATAGAGCGACAGCCGCGACCGCGCATAGTTGCAGAAGGGAAATGTGGGCGAAACCGGCGGCGAGATTCATGTATTACTGGCAGCGTCTGCGATCTTGTCGAGGCTCGCTTGATCGGAGGGAAAGTCGGCGGCAATCCAGGCTTCCTCCGCGACAGCAAGAGCCGCGCCGAGGGCCGGGCCTTTGGCAACCCCGCGCTGCATCAGGTCGGCGGCTTTGAGCGGAAATTGCGGGATGCTCCAGCGCTGCGGCAGGCTGGCTAGTTCTCGCCATTGCGGATCATCCGGTGGGACATTCCACCGCGCCCAAGCGAGCAATACGCGGTCGGTGAAATGACTCGTGCCGAGCCGATAAAGCCACGGCCGTGCAAGCCTGTCGCCGACGGGCACGATCCGACGCCACCAGACTTGCGCCATCGACAGCAGCCGCATGCGCTCGGCGTTTGACAGCCGAAGCTGCCCCGAGAGCCGCTCCGCATCTTCCGTCACCATCACCACCAGCGCTGCGAGTCGACGGATCGCATCAGCGGGCAGCGCCAGGGCGTTTTCAATGGCGGCCATCGCGGAAAAATGCACGACGTTCGGCACGCTATGGAGAACGAAGGTGAGGAACCCGCCATCCGCCATCGATTGCAGCACCGCCGCAGCGCCCGGCGCTACGAGGAGCTTCATGAATTCCATGCGCACGCGCTCCCGGGAGAGTTGTTCGAGGCCGTCGCGTGCTTCAATGCAGGCGTGCAGGCCCATGTGGTCGAGCTCGCCCTTGCCGTACGCGGCATGGAAGCGAAAAAAGCGCAAAATGCGGAGATAATCTTCCTCGATGCGCGTCTTTGCTTCGCCAATGAAGCGCACTTTGCGCTGCGCGAGATCGACAAGGCCGCCGACATAGTCGTGCACGGTGCCATCGCGCGTTGCCGATAAGGCATTGATCGTGAAATCGCGCCGTTCGGCGTCGCCCTTCCAATCGCGGCCGAACGCCACCTTGGCGTGGCGCCCGTAGGTTTCGACATCGCGGCGCAAGGTCGTGACCTCGAACGGCGCGCCGTCGATCACAACCGTCACAGTGCCATGCTCAATGCCGGTCGGTACCGCCTTGAAGCCGGCCTTCTCGACGCGTGACACCACATCCTGGGGCACCGCCGTAGTCGCGACGTCGATCTCGGCAATCGACATCTTCAGCAGCGCATTGCGCACGGCGCCGCCAACCACGCGCGCCTCCTCCCCGTCGCGATCCAGCACGGCGAGCAGCCGCGCGAGCGCGCCATTGCTCAACCAATCGGCGCCCGCAACTGACGTCGCCTGCGACGTCATCGAGTCTGCCCCGGCACGAACTTGCCGCTCTCGTCGAGATGGGCCGGCACGTAAGTGGTGCCAACGGGTGCGCCGCCAAAGTGCGCGAACAGCAGAAAGCTGCCGAGCATCAGAACGAGCGCGATCGCCGCCAATGTGGCGATGCGCGACAGCGGCCAATGCTGCGGGTCGAGCATTCCAGCCCGCGTCGCGAACAGAAACAACGCATAGAGCACAAATGGCGCGAGAAACAGCGCAATTTCGGTCGCGACCGGGCGGATCATTGGTAAATCCGATCGTAGAGGTTGCGCAGGATACCAGCAGTCACGCCCCAAATGTATCGTTCGCCATAGGGGATCGCGTAATAGTGCCGTGTGATGCCCTCCCAATCGCGGGAATGGCGCTGGTGGTTCTTGAGCTCCATCACGAAATTGAGCGGCACCTCAAAGGCGGCATCGACCTCGCTGGTATTCAGTTTCAACGTAAATCCCGGCTTGACCCGCGCGATCAGCGGCACGATGCGATAGCCACGCGTGGTCATATAGAGATCGAGGTAGCCGAGCGGCTCAATATGATCGCGAT
This sequence comes from Pseudolabrys sp., assembly GCA_019246455.1. Taxonomy (GTDB): domain Bacteria; phylum Pseudomonadota; class Alphaproteobacteria; order Rhizobiales; family Xanthobacteraceae; genus Pseudolabrys. The sequence continues at coordinate 12,001 of JAFAQJ010000425.1, read as the reverse complement.
CAAGCCCGATCTCCTCCTCGGCTTCACGCAAGGCGGCGACCTGCGGATTAGCATCGCCGGAATCGATCTTGCCGCCTGGAAACGAGATCTGGCCAGCGTGGTCAGGCAGATGCGCGGAGCGTTGCGTCAGGAGCACCATCGGCTCGTCACGTTCAACGACCGGGACCAGCACGGCCGCCGGACGAACCGGGCGAACTGCTGCGATTTTTGCCATTACCGGATCGGCGTCATGATCGCCGCGGCGTGGAATGACGTTGGGATCGGTCAGTCCAGCAGGCACATCGAGCGTGAGCCGCTCGCGCACGCGGGCGAAGAAATCGTCGGCCGAAAGCATTTGAGCGGCAGCCGGTTGCATCACGCAAATTCCCGCACTGCACTAGCCTCGGCCATCACGAAAAATTCGCCGCCTGAGGCGACGCCGAACATCTGGCGTCCGCCGATCTCGCGTTCCTCGCCGCGCCCCACAAGATCGTAGAACAGCGCCCGCGTGACCTTGGCCCAGAGTTCGCGGCGCACGTGGAGATAAGGTTTGAGGCCGCCGGTCGCCTCAGGCTCGAAACGCAGGGCATGACCGGGGCCGCAATCGACCCAGTCGTCGACATTGGTCCGAAATTGAATGACATCGCCCTGCATCTTCATTTCGACAGCGAGGAATGGTGCATCATCGACCGTGATGCCCACCTTCTCGACCGGCGTAACCAGAAAATATTTGTCGCCTTCACGCTTGAGTACAGAGGCGAACAAACGCACCAAAGCAGGGCGACCAATCGGCGTTTTCATGTAAAACCAGGTGGCGTCGGCGGCGATCCGCATATCGATGTCACCGCAATAAGGCGGATTCCACAGATGTACGGGCGGCGGCTCCTTGCCCTGTTGAGGCAGCGCGCGAGCCATCGTTTCCAGTCCGCTTTGCCCTGCCTTCGCCATTGTTTTCCTTCGATATTCAGACTGTTACGGCCTGTTCGCATCTTCGTGAAGGGCCATACCGGCACAGCAAGATAGCGTAAGCTTGCCGACGAAAAGTGCCAGATTCGCGCGGCTTCCGGACCCAAAGCCCCAGTGGTGCGGTTGTTGCATAAACCGGCACGAGAACAGCGCAAAACGAAGCGCTGGAAAGGAGCCCGTGATGGCGGTGGCTGGCGGAGAAAATCTCGAAAAGCTCGAAGACATGATTGTGCGCGCGGCGGAATCCACTTCCGTCCACGTGCGCGCGGCGAAGGCCGCGATCGGCGCCGTCATCTTCGGGCAGGACAAGGTCGTTGAACGAGCGCTCATAACCGTCCTTTCCGGCGGTCACGGCCTACTCGTGGGTGTGCCGGGGCTCGCCAAGACCAAGCTCGTCGACACGATGGGTATCGCGCTCGGTCTCGATGCGCGCCGCGTCCAGTTCACACCGGATTTGATGCCATCCGACATTCTCGGCAGTGAAGTGCTGGAAGAAAGCCCCGGCGGCAAACGCAGCTTCCGCTTCATCGCCGGTCCGGTGTTCGCACAGCTTCTGATGGCTGACGAAATCAACCGCGCCTCGCCCCGCACGCAATCGGCGCTGCTGCAAGCGATGCAGGAGCAGCATGTCACCGTCGCCGGCGCGCGCCACGATCTGCCGAAGCCATTCCATGTGCTGGCGACACAGAACCCGCTCGAGCAGGAAGGCACGTATCCCCTGCCCGAGGCGCAATTGGATCGGTTTCTGATGGAAATCGACGTCGATTATCCTGACGAGGCGGCCGAGCGCAAAATCCTGTTCGACACGACCGGCGCCGATGAGGCGCGCGCTAAGGGAGCAATGACCGCCGACGATCTGATCGCCGCCCAGCGATTGGTGCGCCGCCTGCCTGTTGGTGAATCTGTCGTGACCGCGATCCTTCAGCTCGTGCGTTCGGCCCGACCGGGGCCTGACGCCGGCGAAACCGGCAAGCTCATCTCATGGGGGCCCGGCCCGCGCGCCAGCCAGGCATTGATGCTGGTGGTGCGCGCCCGCGCGCTGCTTGAAGGACGCTTCGCGCCGTCAGTCGACGACGTGCTCGAACTCGCCGAGCCTGTGCTCAAACACCGCATGGCGCTGACCTTCGCCGCACGAGCCGAAGGCGAAACCATCACCAACGTCATTACACGTCTCAAAGCGCGGATTGGATAAGTCGCGAATGGCCGAAGCCTCTCGCAGCGACACTGAGAGCGGCGCGGTACGGGCGGCTGTTGGTAAGAGCCGCAAGCTCGCCGCGCGTGTGCCGCGCCTTATTCTGGAGGCGCGCCGAGTCGCGGCGACCGTCATTCACGGCTTGCACGGGCGCCGCCGCTCCGGACCGGGCGAGAATTTCTGGCAATATAGGCATTTCACGTCCGGGGAATCCGCCTCTGCCATCGACTGGCGGCGCTCGGCTCGCGACGATCATCTCTATGTCCGCGAGCGAGAATGGGAAGCATCACATACGATCTGGCTGTGGGCTGACCGCTCTCCGTCGATGGATTTCTCCTCCAATCTGACGGAGTGGACCAAGCTCGACCGCGCGCTAGTCGTCTCGTTGGCCCTCGCGGAGGTGCTCGTGCAGGGCGGCGAGCGGGTCGGCATTCCGGATTTGATGCGACCGACGGCAAACCGCAACATTATCGAGAAGATGGCGCAGGCCATCGTCCACGACACCACCGCCCACCCAAGCCTGCCACCGAATTTCGCGCCCGCACCGTTCTCGGAAGTGCTGCTGCTATCCGATTTCTGGTCGCCAATCGCTGATTTCCGCCGGATCATCGGCCAATTGGCGGCAAACGGCGCGCGTGGTCACGTCGTACAGGTCGTCGATCCTGCCGAAGAAAGCTTTCCCTATTCAGGCCGCGTCGAGTTCATCGAGTCTGAAGGCCTCGGCAGCGTCACCGCCGGGCGTGCCGAGACCTGGCGCGATGATTACCAGGCGCTGCTCGCCAAACACCGTGCGGCGTTACGCGAAGAGTGCGAGCAATTCGGCTGGACCTTTACGGTCCACCGCACCGATCGTGGCCCGACCGAATTGCTGTTCGCTATTCACGGACGCATGGGCGCCGGCGCCCATGCTGTGATCAAGAGCCATCAGCCAGCACGGACCGGATCGGACGTGCGCGTATGATCCCTGGCCTCCCGCTCGCTTTCGCCCAGCCTTTGGTGCTGATGGCGCTGCTCAGCCTGCCGGTGCTGTGGTGGCTGTTGCGCCTCGTGCCGCCGCGGCCACAGCAGATTAATTTCCCGCCGACCCAACTGCTGTTCGAAATTGCGCCAAAGGAGGAAACACCGTCACGCACGCCGTGGTGGCTGACCCTACTGCGGCTCACGCTCGCCGGCCTTGTCATCATCGCCGCTGCCAGCCCGCTCTGGAATCCGCCGGTCGCCGGCCGTGACCGCAACGCGCCGCTGCTCATTCTGATCGACGATGGCTGGGCTGCGGCCGCTTCATGGGACGCGCGGCTCCATACCGCCGATGAGATGATCGCACGCGCCGACGCCGATGCGCGCGGCATCGCCTTGCTGCCCCTTTCGGAAACGTCGCGTGATATTTCGATGCAGACTGCAGGCGCGGCGCGCATCGCGCTCAAATCAATCAGGCCGAAACCGCATACGGTGGAGCGCAGCGACGCATTGCCATTGCTCTCCCGTTTCCTCGCCAACGCCGGCGATATCGAGGTCGTCTGGCTGTCGGACGGCGTCGATCTCGGTAGGGGCAACGATTTCGTCGCCGGATTCAAGTCGACTCTGGGCAACCGCCCGCTGACCGTCGTGGCCGGCGGTGTGCCGATCCCGCACGCACTCGCGGCCGCGGACAACGCGGCCGGCGCCCTCACCGTCAAAGTTTTGCGGCCAACAATGGGGGGTGCCGAGAACGGTCTTGTGCAGGCGCTCGACCTCAAGGGCCTGCCGCTCGGCGAGGCACCCTTCCAATTTTCCGGCAATGCGACCGAAGCCGAAGCCGTGATCCAGTTGCCGGTCGAGATCCGTAATGACGTGGCGCGCCTCGACATCGTGGGCGAGCGCTCAGCGGGTGTCGTGCAGCTGCTCGACAAACGCTGGCGCCGGCGCACGATCGGTATCGTGTCCGGTTCCACCGCCGACCGATCCCAACCGCTGATCGGCGCAACTTATTATTTGCAGCGCGCCCTCAACCCGTTCGCCGACATCCGGCTCGCCGAAGGCGCTGCGCCGACCGAAGCGGTTGGCCGCTTCCTCGATCAGAAGCTGCCAATGCTGATCCTGGCGGACGTCGGTAACGTCGCCGGCGATACCCGCGACCGCCTCACCAAATGGGTCGATGACGGCGGCGTGCTGGTACGTTTTGCCGGACCGCATCTGGCGGCAAGCGACGACGATCTCGTGCCGGTGAAGCTGCGCCGGGGGGGCCGCATTCTCGGCGGCAGCCTGAGTTGGGAGAAACCGCAGCCGCTCGCCTCGTTCGCCCGCGAAAGTCCGTTCAACGGCATGCCCATCCCGAACGATGTGACGGTGACGCGGCAGGTATTGGCGGAACCCGACGCCGATCTCACGCAGCGCACCTGGGCAAGCCTCGCAGACGGTACGCCACTCGTGACCGCTCAGCGCCGCGGCAAAGGCCTGATCGTGCTGTTCCACGTTACCGCGGACACGCGTTGGTCCGATCTGCCGTTATCCGGCGCCTTCGTCGACATGCTCAAGCACATCGTCGGGCTGGCGGGCTCGTTCGCTGCCGCCGACGGCTCAGGCGCCGCGTCTTCGCAGCGTACGACACAGGTCGTGGCGCCAACCCGGGTGCTCGACGGGTTCGGCACATTCGGCGCCCCACCCTCCACGGCTCGACCCGTGCCAGCGAATTTTACCGGCCGCGCCAATGCCGATCATCCGCCGGGCTTCTATGGTCCGCCGGAGGGCTTGCTAGCCGTCAACACCCTCGCGCCATCGGACCGGCCCGCGCCACTCGACTTCGGCCCACTCAATGCACGGCACGAAGCTTACCGGTTGGGCGAGCCGCTCGATCTGCGCGGACCGATCTTCCTTGTTGCGCTAGGGCTGCTCGCGCTTGACGCGGTGATTGTGATTTGGCTGTCGGGGGGGCTCACCGGTCGCGGGCGTCGACGTCGCGCCGCGGCCGCCGCGCTCGCAACGTTCGTCGCGCTGGGGGCGCTCGCTGCGCCGCTGCCCAGCCACGCGCAATCAAGCCAACCGGGACAATCGCCGTCGGTTGCGGACGATTTTGCGATGAAGGCGACGCTGCAGCCACGGCTCGCTTATGTGCTGACCGGCGATTCCGAAGTCGATGCGGTTAGCAAGGCTGGACTTCAAGGCCTCACATTGTTTCTCGCGCAACGCACCGCGCTCGAGGCCGGTGAGCCGATCGCGCTCGATCCATCACGCGATGAATTGGCGTTCTTCCCGCTAATCTACTGGCCGGTGGTGCCGAACGCGCCCAAACCACCGCAACAAGCCCTGGAAAAGATTGACGCCTACATGAAACAAGGCGGGACGATCTTGTTCGACACACGCGATGCCGTCGATGTAACGCCTGGATCGGGCGGGGAGAGCCGCTCGCCGGGCATGGTAGCGTTGCGCACCATCCTGTCGTCACTTGATATTCCCGAACTCGAGCCGGTTCCGCAGGACCACGTCCTTACCAAGACATTCTTCCTTCTCAAGGACTTCCCAGGCCGCTTCATGGGCGGCCGGCTTTGGGTCGAAGCCTTGCCCCCAGCGGATGATGGCGAAGACTCCAGCCGACCCGCGCGCGCCGGCGATGGTGTCTCGGCGATCCTCATCACTTCGAACGATCTCGCCGGCGCGTGGGCGATGCGGCCGGACGGCCAGCCGATGCTGCCGCTCGTACCCGGCGAGACGCGACAGCGCGAATATGCGTTCCGCGCTGGCGTGAACATCGTGATGTACGCGATGACGGGTAACTACAAGGCGGATCAGGTTCATATCCCGGCGCTACTTGAGCGCCTTGGACAGTAGGAACACGGCGCGTGAACCTCAGCATCGCATTTGCTCCTTTGGTGCCGTCCTATGTGGTGTGGACCGCGTTCGGGCTTGCAATCGCGCTCTCCGGCGTCCTGCTGTTCGTGCGCAGTCGTGGTGCGGTCGTGCGCTCGGTCGCCTTTGCGTTGCTCGTTCTGGCGCTCGCCAATCCTTCGCTAACCCGCGAGGATCGCGACGCCATTCCGTCGGTAGTTGCCGTAATCGTCGATAAAAGTCCGAGCCAGGATTTCGGCGATCGTAATCAGCAAACCGAAGCGGCGCGCGCAACTTTGATCGAACGGCTCAAGCGCATTCCCAATCTCGATGTTCGCGTCACCGAAGCCAGCCGCGCCGACGGCGAAACCGACGGCACGCGGCTATTCTCGGCGCTGTCGTCGACGCTCGCCGACGTGCCGCCGGACCGCGTCGCCGGCGCCATCATGATCACCGACGGGCGCGTGCATGATGTTCCTTCTGATCCCGCGGCGCTCGGTTTCTCGGCTCCGCTGCATGCCTTGATTACTGGTCATTCGAATGAGCGCGATCGCCGCGTCGTACTGACCTCAGCGCCACGGTTCGGGATTGTCGGCCAGACGCAGACTATCCGCTTCCGCGTCGAGGATCAGGGCGCGCAAGCCGGCAGCGCCGAAGTGACGATCCGCCGCGACGGTGAAGTCCTGGAAAAACGCACGGTGCCGGTCGCGACCGACAATTCGATTGCCGTCCAGATCCCCCATGCGGGTCAGAACTTCGTCGAGATCGAGGCCTCGCCGCTCGAGGGCGAACTCACGCTCGTCAATAATCGCGCCGTCGTTTCGATCGACGGTGTGCGCGACAAGCTGCGCGTTCTTCTGGTGTCAGGCGAGCCGCATGCCGGTGAACGCACCTGGCGCAATCTCTTGAAGTCCGACGCCTCGGTCGACCTCGTTCACTTCACCATTCTGCGCCCGCCGGAAAAGCAGGACGGCACGCCGATCAATGAGCTATCGCTGATCGCCTTCCCGACCCGCGAGCTGTTCCAGCAAAAGATCTCGGAATTCCAACTGATCATCTTCGATCGCTATGCGCGCCAGGGCGTGCTGCCGCTGATCTATTTCGACAACATCGCGAACTTCGTGCGCGACGGTGGCGCGATCCTCGTCGCCGCCGGGCCCGATTACGCTTCCCCGACCAGCATCTGGAAAACACCACTCGACTCCATTTTGCCCGCAGAGCCAAGCGGAGATCTAACCGAAGCTCCCTTCCGCGCGGACCTCACGGAAGCCGGCAAGCGCCACCCCGTGACACGCGGCCTCGAGGGTTCCGACACTTCGCCGCCGCATTGGAGCCGATGGTTTCGGCTCGTCGACACCAAGCGGAACACGGGGACCTCGGTCATGTCGGGGGCCGACGGCAAGCCGCTTCTAGTGCTGGGCCGCGAGGACAAGGGCCGCGTGGCGCTGCTCTTGTCCGACCATATTTGGCTGTGGGCGCGGGGCTACGAAGGCGGCGGACCGCATCTCGATCTGCTGCGACGCCTGTCGCATTGGCTGATGAAGCAGCCCGACCTCGAGGAAGAGGCCTTGCGTCTCGTCGTGCGCGGCCGCGAGCTCGTCGTCGAACGCCAGACAATGGCCGATAACGTCGCCCAGGTGACGCTGACGTCGCCGAGCGGCGCCAGCCGCACGCTGACGCTGTCGCCCGACGAGCCGGGCCTGTGGAAATCGGCTGTGCCTGCGAACGAGCTTGGCCTGTGGCGCGCGACCGACGGCAAACTCAATGCACTGGTGAATGTGGGTCCGGCCAATCCACGCGAATTTGCCGAGGTCACGTCGACAACCGACGTCCTCCAATCATTGGCAACTGCGACCGGCGGCGACGCGCGGCGGCTCGATCAGGGCAGCGGCGTCTCGGTGCCGCGTACCGTCGCGGTGCGCACCAGCACGACCTACAAAGGGGAAGACTGGATCGGTCTCAAGATGCGCGACGCCAGCGTGGTTCGCGGGATCGGCGTGCTGCCGCTGTTCGCCGGCATGATCGGATTGTTGCTGCTGCTGGGGTCGCTCGCCGCAACGTGGGCGCGCGAGGGTCGCTGACGAATTAAGGCGCGTCCCAGTCGGGCGCGATCACGCCCTTAAGGCCTGCCGCCGCGCCGCCCTCAAGCTCTGCCACGAGAAGCCGCGCCGGATCGACCGGTCCCGGCATTGTCACGTCGCCTTTCGGGATCTTCTTGAATCCGTTCTTTCCGTAAAACGGCTCGTCGCCGACCAAGACGACGAGCTTGTGGCCCTTGCCTTTCGCGTTCTCGAGCGAGCGCTGGATCAACGCGCGGCCAATGCCGTGATCGCGAAACGGCGGCTCGACCGTCAGCGGCCCTAGTAGTATGGCCTTTGCCGGACCGATCGTGATCGGCGTCAAACGCACTGACCCAACCAGCAGCGTACCGATCCGCGCCGTGAACGACAGATCGAGCGAATGGTTGCGCCCCTCGCGAATGCGGTAGGCCGTACGCGCGTAACGACCGGGTCCGAAGGTGCGATCGTGCAATCGTTCGATCGCCTCGGCGTCGGCCGCGGTCTCCGCATGAACTGTGAAGGCAGGATCGCTCATTGACGTGCGCGATTAGCATTTCGCCTGAGTCTGGTCCATTGCGCGCCGCCGATATGCGCAACGAAGGGGGTTTCACCGCGTTGAGGAACGACTAGATTTCGGGCGCAAAGGAGCGCGGCATGGGACTTTTAGTCGACGGCGTATGGCAGGACGATAAGGATCGCACCAAGGACGGTCATTTCATCCGCCCGGACGCGCAATTCCGCAATTGGGTCACGGCCGACGGCAGCGCGGGTCTTTCCGGTGAGGGCGGTTTTCCGGCAGAGGCTGGCCGCTACCACTTGTATGTCTCGCTCGCCTGCCCCTGGGCGTCGCGCACCGTCATTTTCCGCAAGCTCAAAAAGCTTGAAAATGTGGTCTCGATGTCGATCGTGTCCTGGCACATGGGTCGCGATGGCTGGACCTTCGACACGAACGAAGGCTCGACCGGCGATGAGCTCAACGGCAAGAGCAAGCTGTCCGAGATCTATCTTCTGGCGGCGGCGCGCTACAGCGGGCGCGTCAGCGTGCCTGTGCTATGGGATAAGAAGCGCGGCACAATCGTCAGCAACGAGTCGTCTGAAATCATCCGGATGCTGAACTCGGCGTTCGATGCCTTCACCACCGAAAAGACCGATTATTATCCCAAAGCGCTTCGCGCCGAGATCGACCACGTCAACGATCTCGTCTATCCGAATATCAACAACGGGGTTTATCGATCCGGCTTCGCGACGACTCAGGCGGCTTATGAAAAAGCTTTCCGCGGACTGTTCGACGCGCTGGACGAAATCGAGCAGCGGCTCGGCAAGCAGCGCTATCTTGTCGGCAACGCCATCACGGAAGCCGACTGGCGTTTATTCTGCACCTTGATCCGGTTCGACGCCGTCTATTACGGGCACTTCAAGTGCAACTGGCGGCACATCTACGAATATCCGAACCTGTCGAACTATACACGCGACCTCTATCAGGTGCCGGGCATAGCCGAGACGGTCAGCCTCGATCACATCAAGCGGCACTACTACATGAGCCAGGTGAAGGTGAACCCGACCGGCATCGTTCCAGTCGGGCCGCAGCTCGACTTCGCGGCGCCGCACGACCGCCGTCGTTTCAAGTAGTCACCAGCGCGGCGACACCTGCGTTCCATCGAAGATTTCAGCCAGACGCGCGCGCGTGGCTTTGGTGGTTCCGTCCGGCAGCGCATCGCGAGTAAAGAAGCCGGTCTCGACAATTTCGTAGTTGGGCTTGGGCAACGAATCCTGGCGAAAGTCACGCACGACATAGAGCGCGACGTAGTCGCGGCGCGAAACGCCGGCATTGTGAAACAGGCCGTGCAAAACCGGCGGTGCTGTCAACTCGATATGGCCCTCCTCGCGCAACTCGCGCTCAAGCGCGTCCATCATCGACTCGCCGGTTTCGACGCCACCGCCCGGTAAATGCCAGCCCGCGACATAGCTGTGTCTGACCAGAAAAATCCGCCCCTGCGCATCGATCACGACGGCGCGGGTGCCGAGCGTGGCGCCGCGCGAAAACCGCCAATAGAAATGCAGAATTCGCCGCAGCAGTGGCTCGCAGGCAATCCGGATCGCGGATAAGGCACGCATGGCCGCTGTTTGCCACCCGGACTGCCGCCGGGCCAGCCTTTTTCGCCGGGGTTTGGCCGCTTTATGCCAAGATGGCCGCGATGTTTACGCTCGCGCATTTGTCCGATGCCCATCTTGGCCCTCTGCCGCCCGTTCCGATCCGGGCTCTGGCCAACAAGCGGATGACGGGCTTTCTCAACTGGCAGCGCAAGCGGCGCTTCATCCACGACCCGGCGCTGCTCGAGCGTATCGTGGCCGACCTCAAAGCGGCCAGACCCGATCACATCGCGGCGACCGGCGATTTCGCCAATATCGGCCTGCCGGCAGAATTCGCGCATGCCCGCCAATGGCTGAGCGGGCTTGGTGAGCCGCGCGACGTCACGGCCGTTCCTGGCAATCACGATGCCTATGTGCGCGGCTCGCTCGAGGCGATGCAGGCCACGCTTGCCGACTACATGCGCGGCGATGGCGGCGACCACGGCTTTCCGTTCGTTCGCCGCCGCGACGGTGTGGCTCTGATCGGCCTATCGACCGGGATCCCGACCCCGCCCTTCATGGCGACCGGCGCGCTCGGTGCGTCCCAACTCGACCGGTTCGCTGCCGCACTCGACCAGAACGGCAACGAGGGATTGTTTCGCGTCGTGCTGATCCATCATCCGCCGATCAGCAAAGGGCCGGCCCACAAGCGCCTGATCGATGCCGTGCCTTTTCTTTCGGTCATCGCCGAGCATGGCGCCGAACTGATCATCCACGGACACGATCACGAACATGCCTTCCACTGGACCAGCGGTCCCGACGGCACCTCCGTCCCGATCGTGGGGATATCGTCGGCGTCGGCGATCTTGCGTCCTGGAAAGGACGGCGCCGCCTACAATCTGTTCCGGATCGACGGCAAACCGGGAGCGTGGTCGTGCGAAATGGAAACGCGCGGTCTCGCGCCGGACGGCACGATCAAGACCCTGAAAGAGCGATCGCTGCGTTAGTGCGTGTTGATCAGCGCCAGCACGAACAGCGCTGCGATACCGACGATAAGGCCAAGGAGGAACGCGCGCAGCGTTCCCCAGCGGCGGCGGCGCTTGATCGTCGTGGCGCTGGAAGTCGACGTCTCGCCCGGTCCTTCGGCGAGCGCGCGCTCGCGCTCAACCAGACGGCGCGCGATGTAGCGCGTCACCGCCGCGACGATGGGCGGAATTTCATACGACTCGGCGATGACGGTGCGGCCATAACGCGTGTCCTGCACGAAACGATACATGCGCTTGTCACGCCCCATCGCGACATGCGCGACCACATCGAGCCACAGCCGCGGCGTATCGCCCCGGCTGATGCCGCGGTCGAACAGATCGATGCCTTCCGGAACGTCCTTGAAGACCGGATCGAGCGCTTCGTTGAGCAACTCGAGCCGCGCGACATCGGCGTCGCGCATGTCGACGACAACGCCGGTACGTTCGGCGGCTTCGATGCGCGCGCTGCGAACGGCATCCTTGAGTGTCAGGGGATCGGACGGAGACGTTGGTTTCGTGCTTTCGGCCATGCCGGCAGATTAGCAAAAACCAATATTTTTCAAAGCCTTCGGTGGTTAATAAAGCTTAAACTTTTATAGATCGGCGGCTAAACGCAGCGCCCACCGTCAACTTCCATGATGTTGCCCGTGAGGAACTTCGCTTCCTCCGACGCCAGAAACAGCGCGGTGTCGGCAATATCCTGCGCGGTGGCGAGTCGGCCGAGCGGTACCGTCGCGACGAACTTCTCACGCATACCCGGCGCGGGGCCGAGGAACGTCGGCAACAGCGGCGTATCGGTAGCGACTGGCGCGATGGCGCAAACGCGAATCTTCTCCGGCGCCAACTCGACCGCAAGCGTCTTGGTCAGATTGTGCACGGCGCCTTTGGTGGCGTTGTAAGCTGACAGT
>JAFAQJ010000419.1 GCA_019246455.1 Pseudolabrys sp. | reverse complement strand
GGATCCTCCAGAACCTTGCCCTCCGAGGAGGCGTGCAGCAGGTTGGCGTCGACCGAGAACGGCGCCTCGCCGCGTTTGTCCTTGGCGATCGGAATCTGATTCTTCTCGGCGAATTCGATCAGCTTGGTGCGCGAGGTCAGGTTCCATTCGCCCCACGGTGCGATCACGGTCACGTCGGGCTTGAGCGCGTAATAGGTCAGCTCGAAGCGCACCTGATCGTTGCCCTTGCCGGTCGCGCCGTGCGCCACCGCATCGGCGCCGACCTTCTCGGCGATCTCGATCTGCTTCTTGGCGATCAGCGGCCGGGCAATCGATGTGCCCAGAAGATACTGGCCCTCGTAGAGTGCATTGGCGCGGAACATCGGAAACACGTAGTCGCGCACGAATTCTTCGCGCAGGTCTTCGATGAAGATGTTCTGCGGCTTGATGCCGAGCAGCTCGGCCTTCTTGCGGGCCGGCTCGAGCTCTTCACCCTGACCGAGATCGGCGGTGAAGGTTACGACCTCGGCGCCGTAGGTCTGCTGCAGCCATTTCAGAATGATCGACGTGTCGAGTCCGCCCGAATACGCGAGCACGACTTTCTTAACGTCCTTTTTTCCCGTCGCCATAACCGTCCCGCACGCTCAAAAAAGTAAACGACCACAAACGCGCGGGACTATAGGGGTAAAGATTAACGAGGCAAAGGGCGCGTGAATTAACTGCAAAACCTGTTCCTGCTACTCGCTCGCGCGGCGTTACGTTAGATCGCACCAAGCCGGTTCAACAGTGAGTGCGTCATGAAAAACGTTAACGTCACCATCGCCAGCGCGGTCGTCGCCGCCACGCTTGCGATCTCTGCCGCGCCGGCTTTTGCCGCGCAGTGCAATGCCAAGGGCGGTTTCAGCGCGTTCATCTCCGATATCAAGAAAGAAGCCGCTGCCAAGGGCGTGTCACGTCGCGGATTGGCCGCGCTCGACAACCTGACGCTCGACGAGAAGGTGCTCGCCGCCGACCGCAGCCAGAAGGTGTTCAAGCAGACCTTCGAGGAATTCTCCGCCCGTATGATTTCACGCGACCGCCTCAACAAGGCGGCCAAACTCATGAACCAGCACGGCGGCACGCTCAAGCGCATGGAGCAGCAGTTCGGCGTCCCGGCCGGCCTCGTCGTCGCGATCTGGGGGCTCGAAACCGACTACGGCGTCAACCAGGGCAAGCTCTCGATCGTGCGTTCGACCGCGACGCTCGCCTACGACTGCCGCCGCACCGAAAAATTCCAGGGCGAATTGATCGACGCGCTGCGCATCATCGATCGTGGCGACATGACCAATGAAGAGATGATCGGCGACTGGGCTGGTGAGATCGGCCAGACCCAGTTCTTGCCGTCGTCCTACGTGAAATATGCCGTCGATTTCGACGGCGACGGCCGCCGTGACCTTGTGCACAGCGTGCCAGACGTGCTGGCCTCGACCGCAAATTATTTCAAGCAAAAGGGCTGGCGCCGCGGCGAGGCCTGGGGTCCGGGCACCGCGAACTTCGAAGTGATCAAGGAATGGAACAAGGCCGACGTCTACGCCCGAACCATTGCCGCGTTCGCCGACAAGCTTGACGGCGGCAAGTCGGCCAAGGCCGACGCCAACCGCTAACCGCCTCGTTTCGAGGTTTTGCGGCCCGCGCGCTTCCGGCTCGCGGGCCGTTTCTTTTCCGGCCTGCGCCACAGCGCGTCGTAGAACGGCCGCGTGAGCCGTCTGAGCGCCTCCTCAACCTGCGCGTCGGTGATGCGCGTTGCCGGCCAGCGGTAAAGCAGGGCATAGACAAGCCAGATTTCGATAAACATCACGACACCGGCGAACAACACGTCGCTCGCGAAATGCGCGCCATAGGCAACGCGGGAAATGCCAACCGCGACGCCGAAGGCTAGCGCGCCGGCGTAGGCGACCGGCTGATACGGCAACGGCACCAGCATCGCCGCGGGCGCGAAGGTCCAGAACGCGCCCGAGGGCTCGCCCGCGATGAAGGAGCAGTTGCCCTCGCATTTGCCGCGCAGATCCCACCAGGCCGTGAATTTTTCCGGACCCTTGAACTGCGTTACGGCATAGGGCCGCGCGCGGCCCCAGTGGTCCTTGAGGATGACATTGGTGGTGAGGCCCGGCCCGAGCGCGATCGTCACAATCAGCAGCACTGCGGCGCGACCAGGCACGACCATCGGTCGGCGCGGCAGGATCAGCTTGAGCGCGACCGCGAGAAAGCCCGGGAGCGCAAGACCCGCAATAATCAGCGAATAGAAATTGCGGATCGTTTCGACCGCTTCGTCCGGTTTCGGGAATTGCCCGCCGGCGCGCTCGTAAAAGAACCGCGAGATCGCGATGTCGAGCGCCGGAAAAAAGCCGAACACCAGCCCGCCGACGGCGGCAACGGCAAGCGCGGTCAGAAGTCCGATGCGATTCATGAACAGCCTTGGCGTGCTGCGCCCGTCTAGCCGAGTGCCGAGAAAATGGAAAGATGCCGGCGGCCTTCTATAATCGCGCGATGACACAGCCGACCCTCGATTTCTGGCTCGAATACGCCTCGACCTATTCGTATCCCGCGGCGGAGCGCATCAGCACGCTGGCGAAGAACGCGGGCGTCACAGTGCACTGGCGCCCGTTTCTGCTCGGGCCGATCTTTGCCGCGCAAGGCTGGGATACTTCGCCCTTCAATCTCTATCCGCAGAAGGGCCGCTACATGTGGCGCGACCTCGAGCGAATTTGCGGGCGACATAACCTGCCGCTACGGCGCCTCGAAAAATTTCCGCAGAACAGCCTCGTGGCGGCACGCGTCGCCCTCGTCGGCTTTGACGAGAGCTGGGGCGATGATTTTTCGCGCGCCGTCTATCGCGCGGAATTCGGCGATGGTCGCGATATTGGCGATACGGCGGTGATCGCAGATATCCTGCGGTCGCTATCGCGCGATGCCGACGCCGTACTCGCGCGTGCGCAAACAACGGAGAACAAAGCGCGGCTGCGGGCGCAAACGGAAGAAGCGCAGAAGCTTGGCATCTTCGGCGCGCCTGCTTTTGTCACGGCGGATGGCGAATTATTCTGGGGCAACGACCGGCTGGAAGACGCCCTCGCCTGGGCGCTTCGCTTCACGCGCTAGCGCGCCACTTTCCGGCGTTGCGGCCGGCGATCAGCCAATAGGCGAGGCCAAACGCGGCACCAGCGGCAGCCGCCACCTCGGCCTGGTGGGAGATCGGCGCAGGCGCGCGGTCGATCGATTCTTCGTAGCTGTTGCCGAACCCGGTGCCGTAGAATCCGAACAACGTCAGCGCTGCGCCGCCAACAGCGTAGATGAGCAGGGAACGCAACGAAAATGCTTCCGCGAGCACTACCGAGATCAGCATCGGCAGAAACAGCAGCGTCGCTGTGATGCCCGAGGCAAGAAACGCCGCGCCCCAAAAAATCACCCGGCCTGCCGGATCGGCATTGGCCGCGGTCCATTCCGAGCCAAGAAGCCCGATGCTCCACACCAGGCCCGCCGCCATGGTCGCGATCCACAGCCCGAACAGGATCACGATGATGCGCCAGAGCAGCGACATTAGTTTTTCCCTTGGCGCATGATCTGGACCGAAAACCGATGCTCGCTTTTCGGGATCATGCGCTATTCCGTCATCGCCATGGCGCGCAGCGCCAGGCGCTCGCGTGCCGACAGTTTTTCGGTCGCGCTCTTGAGCTGGCCGCAGGCCGCGAGAATGTCGCGTCCGCGCGGTGTGCGTACCGGCGAGGCATAGCCGGCGTTGAAAACGACTTCGGAGAACTTCTCGATCTGCTCCCAGTCCG
>JAFAQJ010000338.1 GCA_019246455.1 Pseudolabrys sp. | reverse complement strand
GGCCGGGTTGTCGTTGATGAAGGCGGCGTAGCGGTAAAATGGCGGCTTAGTGTTATCGCTGCGCAGGATGATCCATTCCGCGAGTTTGCGCGCGACCGGATCCGTGATCGCACGCTCGGCAGCATCGGCTTCGCCGTCTTTGCCCTTGCGCGCGAGCTCAATGATGTTCTTGACCGCCGCGACATCGGACGGTGAGGTTGCGTTGCTCGTTGCAACGGCGAAGGGCCCCGAAGCCGGGCGAGCCAGCGGCTTGATGGTAGCGCTGGCAGCAAACAAGCCACCGCGCAATCCGACGCTGGCTTGAGCAAAGGACTCGGTGGCAGCTCGGCCCGACGCGGGGTGTTTGACAGGAAGCGGAATCGCGCTCGGCGAGGGCGCGGCGGATTGAGGCGCATGCGCCGTTGGCACTTGCTGTGCGAGCGGCGTCGGCGCCAGCAGCGAGGCGATTGAAAGAGCCGGCGCGTTCGCCGGCCGGGGGCGCGGCAAGGGGACGGCGTGCGCGAAAGAAGCGCCGACGAGCAAAGCGGTCGCGGCCGTCGTGGCCTTCAGCGCGCGATGGCGAGAGCGATCAATCACCGGCTTGTTGCCTTACCCCTTGATTTGTGTGCCAGATTCGTCCTGCCCCGGCACCCGAAAACCATCAGTAACATTGACGCAGAGGGAACTTAGCGCTGCTCCCACTAGCTTCCGACGGCGGCAAATCCGGGGCAAGGGCGATTTTTGCAGGTGTTCATCAATGTTGATGAACGACTCATCAGCGCCGGGGCCTTTCAACGCGGCTACCGACCCGATATCTATAATCGTTAATGCGGCGGCCTCCGTCGTTGCCAGGGAACCGTGTCATGACAGCCAAGACGAACTTTCGTGGGTCGTTCACTGCGCTCGTGACGCCGTTCAAAAACGGCTCGGTGGATGAAAAGGTGTTTCGCGAGCTGGTCGATTGGCAGATCGCCGAGGGCACTAACGGCCTCGTACCGGTCGGAACCACCGGCGAGAGCCCGACACTGACGCCGGATGAGCACGAACAAGTCGTTCAATGGTGCATCGACCAAGCCGATGGCCGGGTTCCGGTCATCGCCGGCGCCGGCTCGAATTCGACGAAGGAAGCCATCGAATATTCGCGCCATGCCGAGGAGCAGGGCGCCGACGCGGTGCTGATCGTCACCCCTTATTACAACAAGCCGACGCAAGAGGGCCTCTATCAGCATTTCAAGGCGATCAACGATGCGATAGGCATTCCGATCATCATTTACAATATTCCTCCCCGCTCGATCGTCGATATGTCGGTCGATACGATGAAGCGGCTGTTCGAACTCAAGAACATTGCCGGTGTCAAGGATGCGACAGCAAATCTGATGCGCGTTTCGCAGCAACGCGCCGCCATCGGCGCCGACTTCAATCAGCTCTCGGGCGAGGACGGCACCGCGCTTGCGTTCATGGCGCATGGCGGCCACGGCTGCATTTCGGTGACGTCGAACGTGGCGCCACGTCTATGCGCCGAATTCCAAAGCGCTTGCCTCAAGGGCGACTATAACGCCGCGCTTAAGCTCCAGGATAAGTTGCTACCGCTGCACCAAAATCTGTTCATCGAAACCAGCCCGGCACCGGTGAAGTATGCGCTGTCGGTCCTTGGCAAATGCTCGGAGGCCGTGCGGCTACCGATGGTGCCCCTGTCCGAGAAGTCGAAGCAGGCGGTGCAGGAAGCGATGGTGCACGCCGGCCTGATCAACTAAGGCTTCGGCTCGCTCATGCTCGAGGAATTCAAGAAATTCGCCTTGCGCGGCAATGTCGTCGATCTTGCGGTCGGCGTGATCATCGGCGCGGCGTTCGGCGCGATCGTGACGTCGCTGGTGTCGGACGTCATCATGCCGGTGGTTGGAGCTCTGAGTGGCGGCCTCGATTTCTCGAACTACTTTATCCCGCTATCCAAGAATGTGACAGCAACGGCGCTGGCCGATGCGAAAAAGCAGGGCGCGGTTCTCGCGTGGGGCAATTTTCTCACCCTCACGATCAATTTCATCATCATTGCGTTCATTCTCTTTCTGATCATTCGCGGCATGAACAAGCTCATTCACAAAGAGAAAGAAGCGGAAAAAACGCCGGCGCTCTCGAAACAGGAACAATTGCTTACGGAAATCCGCGATCTTCTAAAGTCGCGCTGACGGAATGGCGGCCAAGACCACAAAACGCGCCATCAAGATCGTCTCCGATAACCGCAGGGCGCGTTTCAATTATGAGATCGGAGAAGTCTTCGAGGCCGGTCTTGCGTTGACCGGCACTGAGGTCAAATCGCTGCGCTCGGGCAAAGCGACGATCGGCGAATCCTACGCCGACGCCAAGAACGGCGAGATCTGGCTGATCAACGCCAATATCCCGGAATATAAGCAAGCGAGCCGCTTCAATCACCTTCCGAAGCGGCCGCGCAAGTTGTTGTTGCATCAACGCCAGATCAACAAACTGGCGGGCGCGGTGGAGCGAGAAGGCATGACGATTGTGCCGCTCAAGCTGTATTTCAACGAAAAGGGTCGCGCCAAGCTTGAAATTGCATTGGCGCGCGGCAAAAAGTTATTCGACAAGCGCGCCACCGAGAAGAAACGCAGTTGGGAGCGCGAACGCGGCCGTCTAATGCGCATGAAAGGCTGACCATGAAATTGCCCACGAAGCTTGACCACTGCGTGATCCATGTCAGCGACTGGGCGCGCTCGAATGCCTTTTACCGCGATGTGATGGGAGCCGAGCTCGTTCAGAGGTCCGTCGGCTGGGCCTATCGGTTCGCCGACAAGCAACTCAACGTGCATGGTCCCGGCGTGCAACCTGCCGAGGTTGCACGTTTGCCGGTGCAGCCGGGCAACAGCGACCTGTGTTTCGAATGGGATGGTCCGATTGCCCGCGCGACTGAACATCTCAAGAAACACAACGTTCCTGTTGAGTCCGGGCCGATGCAACGCTTTGGAGTCAATGGGGCCGGCATCAGTATCTATTTCCGCGACCCCGACGGGTCGCTGATGGAGTTCATATCGTACAAGGAACCGCGCCCGTAGCGGCTAGTCGTTCAGATATTTGCGGACGGATTCAAAAACAGCGCGAAACATCTGCGGTGTCAGGACGCCGGTGTTCGTGTTGTAGCGCGAGCAATGGTAGCTGCTGAACAGGGTCAAACCGTCAAACTTGTGCGCCCCGCCGTGTTTGAAACCGTGCGCCGATTTTTTGCCGCCAAGCGCGGTGATGGTGCTTTCGTGGGCGACGCGGCCAAGAGCCATAATGGCACGAAGGTTCGGCATTTCGGCGATTGTGGGTTTAAGGAAATCCCGGCAGGTGTTGATCTCAGATGGCGTCGGTTTATTTTCCGGCGGCACGCAGCGCACGGCGTTGGTGATGCGGCAGTCGACCAGCGTCAGACCGTCGTCGATGCGCTCGTCATATTTGCCGCGAGAGAAGCCGAATTCATCGAGGGTGGCATAGAGTAGATCGCCGGCATAGTCGCCCGTGAAGGGCCGCCCGGTGCGGTTAGCTCCTTGGAGACCTGGCGCGAGACCCACAATCAGGAGACGGGCTTCGACCGATCCAAATGACGGCACGGGCGCGTTGAACCAGGACGATTCACGCGCACGCCATTGTTCGCGAAAGGCGATGAGCCGAGGACATCGCGGACAGTCATGTCCCGGCTTGCCCGAGGGTGGAGCCACGGGGGAAGTTTACTCGTAGGATTCGTCGTCGTCAGCGTCGCCTCCGGCACCAACGCTCGCACTTTGCGGCACCGCGCTGCGTTGCAGAAATTGCGGCGTGTGTTGTTGTTCTTCGCGGGACGGTCGGGCTTCGCGTGGCGGCCGATCCGACGGATCGCGGCCGATTCTGCCTTGCAACGTGACGATATCGGTGAAGACGTCGGCCTGCCGACGCAACTCGTCGGCGATCATCGGGGGCTGGGTCGAAACCGTAGACACGACCGTGACCTTGACGCCTCGCCGCTGAACCGCGGCAACCAGTGATTTGAAATCGCCATCGCCGGAAAACAGTACCATGTGATCGACGTGACCGGCGGTCTCCATCGCGTCGACCGCCAGCTCGATGTCCATGTTGCCCTTGATCTTGCGTCGACCGGTTTGATCGACGAATTCCTTCGTTGCTTTGGTGACGACGGAATAACCGTTGTAGTCGAGCCAATCGATCAGGGGGCGGATCGATGAATATTCCTGATCCTCGATCACCGCCGTGTAGTAGAACGCGCGCAGCAGATAGCCGCGCGATTGGAATTCACGCAGTAGCTTTTTGTAATCGATGTCGAAACCAAGCGACTTGGCGGTGGCATAGAGATTGGCTCCGTCAATGAACAGAGCAATTTTTTCGCCGGCAACTGTCATTAAAGTCTCATCGTCTCTGGTGCTCAAATGCTTGCGGACGAGCGGCACGCGGCCGTCCCGACCTCTGATATTCTCGATTCGGTTGGGCCGCTGGAAATCTTGACGGCGCCTCCGCGGCTTCGCCCTCCGAACGATCAACTCGGCGACTAGTCGCGAGTTTCCACTTTGTGCACAGAAGTGTGCCTTTTCAAGGGAAAACGAAAAAGCTTGCGCTTTCGCCTTGGCGAGGCTACGTAGGCGCCAAATTCATCCAAAAGTTCCCCTTAAGGAGTGACCGCACATGGCCCGCGTCACCGTCGAGGATTGCATCGACAAGGTCGATAACCGGTTCGATCTCGTGCTGCTGGCGAGCCATCGCGCGCGCATGATCTCATCCGGTTCGCAAATCACCATTGAGCGCGACAACGATAAGAATCCGGTCGTTGCGCTGCGCGAAATTGCCGAAACCACCGTTTCCCCCGGCGACCTCAAAGAAGACCTGATCCATAGCCTCCAGAAATACGTCGAGGTCGACGAGCCGGAGCCCGAGGTGCCGCTGATCGGCGCCGCTGCCGGCGCGGGTGTTGATTCCGACGATACCGAGGTTGCGCCGACCGACCGCATGACCGAGGAAGAGCTGCTCAAAGGTCTCGAGGGTCTTGCGCCGCCGGAGGAACAGCCCGAGGAAGACACAGAATAAGCGCGATATCGCGGCGTTTGCAGTACGGCCCGATCCTCAGGATCGGGCCGTTGTCGTTTTGGCAACGCCTTTCCGCAAGCCTTGGTGCTGCCCCAAGGGGGCATGATATCTTGCATTGGAACTCATCGTCGGCTTGTTGCGATGGAACAAGGGCGGAAAATGGCGCAATCGCGTACCGACCTGCCGCGGATGCAAAAGCAGGCCCCGACCCGGGCGCCGCTGGAGCCCCCCGTTGGCGTTTCAGCGCCGCCGAGGCCGCAACCGCCGCGCAAGCCGCAAATGATGCGGCAATACGACCTGGTCGAACGGGTGCGGCGCTACAACCCCAAAACCGACGAGGCGTTGCTCAATCGCGCTTACGTGTACGCCATGAAGGCGCACGGCGAGCAGACCCGCGCTTCCGGCGATCCGTATTTCTCCCATCCGCTTGAGGTTGCCGCGATCCTGACCGACCTCAAGCTTGACGACGCGACGATCGCCGCAGCGCTGCTGCATGACACGATCGAGGATACCGCGGCGACACGAGCGGAGATCGACAGTCTATTTGGCAAGGAGATCGGTGGCCTGGTCGAAGGCCTCACTAAACTGAAAAAACTCGACCTCGTCACCAAAGAAGCAAAGCAGGCTGAAAATCTGCGCAAGCTATTGCTGGCGATCGCCGACGATGTGCGTGTGCTGCTCGTCAAGCTGGCCGACCGTTTGCATAACATGCGCACGCTCCATTTCATGCCACCGGCGGCGCGCCGGCGTGTCGCCGAGGAGACGTCGGAAATCTACGCGCCGCTGGCAGGGCGCATGGGCATGCAGGCGGTGCGCGAAGAGCTCGAGGATTTGTCGTTCCGTGAACTCAATCCGGATGCCTATGAGGTTGTCAGCTCAAGGCTTAATGCACTGGCCGAACGTCAGAAGGAACTGATAGCCGAAATCGAAAAGCAACTGACCAAGAAGCTGGCCGACCGCGGCATTACCGCCCGCGTCACCGGGCGTCGCAAGCGCGCCTATTCGATCTGGCGCAAGATGGAGCGCAAATCGATCGGCTTCGAACAGTTGTCGGACATTTTTGGATTTCGCGTCGTCGTCAAAACGCTTGCTGACTGCTACCAAGCACTCGGGATTGTGCATACGACGTGGCCAGTCGTTCCGGGCCGTTTCAAGGACTACATCTCGACTCCCAAGCAGAACGAATATCGCTCGATTCACACGACCTTGATCGGTCCGGGCCAGCAGCGGGTCGAGTTGCAAATCCGCACGACGGAAATGCACGAGATCGCGGAATACGGTATCGCAGCGCACGCGCTGTATAAGGACGGCGCAGGGACACCGACCGAGATGCTGTCGCGCGAGTCGAGCGCCTATGCCTGGCTGCGCCGCACAATCGAGCTGCTTGCCGAAGGCTCTAACCCAGAAGAATTCCTCGAGCACACAAAGCTCGAGCTATTCCACGACCAGGTGTTCTGCTTTACGCCGAATGGCAAGTTGATCGCACTGCCACGTAAAGCGACGCCGATCGATTTCGCCTATGCCGTGCATACCGACGTGGGCAACACCGCTGTGGGGGCCAAGATCAATGGCCAGATCGCGCCATTGACATCAGAGATCGAAAATGGTGACGAGGTCGAAATCCTGACCTCGAAGGCACAAACGGCACCGCCGACAGCGTGGGAATCGCTCGTCGTCACGGGCAAGGCGCGCGCCGCGATTCGTCGCGCGACGCGTGTAGCTGTGCGCCATCAATATGCCGGGCTTGGCCGGCGCATCGTTGAGCGTCTCTTTCAGCGCGCCAAGATCGTGTATTCCGACGAGAAATTGATCGGAGCGCTGCCGCGCCTGGCGCGTACCTCAATCGATGAGGCGATGTCGGCGGTCGGCCGCAGTGAATTAAAAGCGTCCGACGTCGCGCGCGCGATGTACCCGGACTACAAGGAAGAGCGGGCGCAGGCGATGGCGGTCAAGCGCGCGACCGAAACGTCGTCGGGGTGGTTTGGGCTACGACGCTCGAGCACCGTCAAATTCAAGGTGCCGGATGCGCAGGGCCCGGCTATTCCGGTCCGTGGCATCAACAGCGAGTTGCCGATCCGTTTCGATCCGAATGGCGGCGCCGTCCCCGGTGACCGCATCGTCGGCATTTTGACACCGGGCGAGGGCATCACGATTTATCCGATCCAGTCGCCAGCCCTGACGGAATTCGAGGACAAGCCGGAGCGGTGGCTCGACGTGCGCTGGGACGATGACGGTACCCCCCAGCGCTTCCCAGCCCGCATCGCGCTACAGTCCGTCAATGAGCCGGGCTCGCTCGCCGCGGTCGCGCAAGTCATCGCGGAAAATGATGGAAATATCGACAATATTCGCATGACACGGCGCGCCCCGGACTTTACCGATTTGCAGATCGATCTCGAGGTCTACGATCTCAAGCATCTGACCGCGATCATTTCGCAGCTGCGCGCCAAGCCGATGGTGGCGAAAGCCGAGCGCGTGAACGGGTAACTGCTGTGCGTCTGCGTCTCGGCGTTAATATCGATCACGTCGCCACGATCCGAAATGCGCGGGGCGGGCGGCATCCTGACCCGGTGCGGGCGGCGAAGCTCGCCATTGCCGCGGGCTGCGATGGCATCACCGCACATTTGCGCGAAGATCGACGGCACATTCGGGACGACGATATCACTCGGCTGAAGGCCGAGATCGACAAGCCGCTCAACCTCGAAATGGCGGCAACCGATGAGATGCTGGCCATCGCTCTTAGGACCAGACCACACGCCTCGTGCATCGTGCCGGAGAAACGCGAGGAGCGCACGACAGAGGGCGGCCTTGATGTTGCAGGTCAGCATAACGCATTGGCGCCGCTGATCGCGAAGCTGAGTGACGCGGGCATTCGCGTGTCTTTGTTTATCGCTGCGGAGCAGCGCCAAATCGAGGCAGCGGCAAAGGTACGCGCGCCGGTGATTGAGATTCATACCGGTGCGTGGTGCGACGCTCTCGCTGATGGCAGCCGGACGGACGCCGAAGTCGAATGGCAGCGTATCCGCGACGGCGCAAAGTTAGCGGCGAAAATGGGGCTTGAAGTTCATGCTGGACATGGCCTCGATTATGTGAGCGCGGAAATGATTTCGTCGCTGCCGCAAATCGTCGAGCTTAACATCGGCCATTTCTTGGTCGGAGAAGCCGTCTTTGAAGGCCTCGACAATACCATCCGCCGTATGCGCGCAGCGATGGACCGTGGCCGCGCCGCCGGGGCCCATACATGATCCTTGGTATCGGCTCTGACACCACGGATGCGCGCCGAATCGCGAAAGTGATTGAGCGCCACGGCGAACGTTTTCTCGAACGGATTTTCACTGACACCGAGCGTACCAAAGCGGAGCGGCGCAAGAATCGCGTTGAGACCTACGCCAAGCGGTTTGCTGCCAAAGAAGCATGCGCAAAGGCGCTCGGCACGGGAATTCGGCGAGGCGTATGGTGGCGTGACATGGGTGTCGTCAATCTGCCATCCGGTTGCCCGACCATGCGGCTCACTGGCGGTGCCCTTAAGCGGCTCGAGGCCATCACGCCTCGCGGGTTCGAGCCGCAGATCAATCTGTCGCTGTCGGATGAAGGTCCGATGGCCCAGGCCATTGTCATCATCTCCGCAGTGCCGGCCGGCACGACAGTAACGTGACGCGAGAATATCGGCTGTAAACTCAGTGGCTTGTTAGGCTGAACAAGCGCGGCCTTGATTGCGCCTCAGGACATAGACAGTTACAAGAACGCGGGGCGCGCACATGAATTGTGCAAGGACGAGAGGCCGATGACCGTGACATCTACGACAAAGAAAAAAGAAGGCGGCGTTGGCGAAACGATCCGCGTCATTATTCATGCCCTGCTGATTGCGCTCGTGATCCGCACGGTTTTCTTTCAGCCCTTCAATATTCCGTCCGGCTCCATGAAGGCCACGCTGCTGGTCGGCGATTATCTCTTTGTTTCAAAATATTCCTACGGTTATAGCCACTTTTCGCTGCCGTTTTCGCCGCCAATTTTCTCGGGACGGATTTTTGGGTCCGAACCCAATCGCGGCGACGTTGTCGTGTTCCGGCTGCCGAAGGACACATCGACCGATTACATCAAGCGGGTGATCGGGCTTCCCGGCGACAAGGTTCAAATGATCGACGGTGTTCTGCATATCAACGGCACGCCAGTCAAACGCGAGCGCGCCGAGGATTTCATCGAGACAGAAGAGGGCGTGCCGGTGCAGGCCGTCAAGCGCTGGAAGGAGACGCTGCCGAACGGCATCAGCTATTACACGCTCGATCTGGTCGATAACGGCTTTGCCGACAACACGCAGGTCTACACTGTGCCGTCCGGCGAATACTTCATGATGGGCGACAATCGGGACAATTCGACCGACAGCCGTTTCTCGCAGGTCGGTACCGTTCCCTTCGAGAACATCGTCGGTCGCGCCCAAATGATCTTTTTCTCGGTCTATGAGGGCGAGCGAGCGTGGGAATTCTGGCGCTGGCCGGTTTCTGTGCGGTGGGGCCGATTGTTCTCGATCGTCAGATAAATGAGCCGCAAGGCCAAAGACAGAACCGAACTTGAAGAACGCATCGGTCATCGCTTCGCCGACAAGGCGTTGCTTGAGCGCGCTTTGACCCACATTTCAGCCCTTTCGGGCGGGGTGCAAAATCGGGTTGCGAGCTATCAGCGTCTCGAATTTCTCGGCGATCACGTGCTCGGCCTGGTGATTTCGGAAATGCTGTTCCGGACGTTTCCGAAGGCGAATGAGGGTGAATTATCGCGGCGCTTGGCGGACTTGGTGCGCAAAGATGCCTGTGCGGACGTTGCTCGAGCGATGGATCTTGGTCCTGCGCTCAAGCTGGGCAGTTCTGAATCTCATGCCGGCGGCCGCTTGCGCACGACGATATTGGCGGATGCCTGCGAAGCGTTAGTCGGCGCTGTGTTTGTCGACGGCGGTTACAAACCGGCTGCGGCATTGATCGAACGATTCTGGAGAGAGCGCATGCTCAAACCGCTGCGTCCGCTGCGCGATCCAAAAACAATGCTTCAAGAATGGGCGCAGGCACGTGGCCTCTCGACGCCGACCTATAAAGAGGTTGCCCGCACCGGGCCGCATCACGATCCGCAATTCAAGGTTGCTGTGATGCTACCAAATCGTACCCCGGTTGAAGGCATCGGCTCGTCAAAACGGGCGGCGGAACAAGCCGCTGCCGCAGCCATGTTGTCGCGCGAAGGCGTGCGCGCGGACAAGCTTGATGGTTGAGACCGGAGCCACGCGCTGTGGGTTTGTCGCGCTCATCGGAGCGCCAAACGCCGGCAAATCTACCTTGCTTAATGTGTTGGTCGGCTCGAAAGTGACGATCGTTTCGCGCAAGGTGCAAACGACGCGTGCCTTGATCCGCGGCATCGCCGTTGACGGCTCATCGCAACTTGTTTTTGTCGATACGCCGGGCATTTTTTCTCCGAAGCGCAGGCTAGACCGTGCGATGGTCATAACGGCTTGGGCCGGCGCGCATGACGCGGATTTCGTCGCCGTGCTGGTCGACGCCGGGAAGGGAGTCGACGAAGAAGTCGAATCGATTCTCGACCGGCTTGGCGAAGTTCGTCAGCCTAAACTTCTGATCCTTAATAAGATCGACACAGTAGCAAAACCGCAGTTGCTGAACCTGGCGACCGCGGCATCCAACAAGGCGACATTTGAAAAGATATTCATGATTTCCGCGCTGACCGGCGATGGCGTGATGGATCTGAAGAGGTGGTTGGCGCAGCACGTTCCCGAGGGTCCATGGCTTTATCCAGCCGATCAGATGTCGGACGCTCCAATGCGCCAACTCGCCGCTGAAATTACCCGCGAAAAGCTGTTCGACCGGTTGCATCAGGAGTTGCCATATCATTCCACCGTGGAAACCGAGCAATGGAAGGATTTGCGCGGCGGCGCTGTTCGCATCGAGCAGACGATCTATGTAGAACGCGAAAGCCAGCGCAAGATTGTGCTTGGCAAAGGCGGACAGACGATTAAGGCGATCGGTGAGGCGGCTCGCAAGGACATCGCGGCAGTCGTGGAGGCGCCGGTTCATCTGTTTCTGTTCGTCAAAGTGAGGGAAGGCTGGGGCGAGGACCCGGAGCGCTATCGCGCGATGGGATTGGAGTTTCCAAAGGAGTAGACTCCAGAATCGATGCAATGGACCGATGATGGGATCGTGCTGGGCGTCAAACGGCATGGCGAGGTCAACGCCATTGCCGAACTGATGACCCGCGCGCACGGCCGTCACCTCGGCATGGTGCGCGGCGGCTTTGGATCGCGGCTCAAGCCGGTACTGCAAGCAGGCAATAGCGTGACCGCGACTTGGCGGGCGCGGCTCGACGAGCACCTCGGCAATTACAGTGTCGAACCTCTACGGTTGCGTACCGCCATAGTGTTTGCCGCGCCGCATGCTGTTTTTGGCGTGACCCACTTGGGCGCGCTCGTTCGTCTTTTGCCGGAACGCGACCCACACCCGGCGTTGTATGATGATCTTGTTGCAATCCTCGACCGGCTTGACGATGCAGCGGCGGTTGCCGCGATGGTCGCGCGCTTCGAGCTTTATCTACTCTCGGAACTGGGGTTTGGGCTCGACCTGGAGTCCTGTGCTTCGACCGGAGTGAAAGACGGTCTCGTTTACGTTTCGCCCAAATCAGGTCGCGCCGTATCACGCGAGGCGGGCGAGCCGTGGCGCGACAAGCTTCTTCAGTTGCCGGACTTTTTACGCGATGGGGCGGTCACGCCGACGGATGTCGAACTCGGTGCAGGATTTGCCTTGACCGGCTATTTTCTTGAACGCCACGTGCTCGAGCCGCGGCAAATCGCGTTCTCCGACGCTCGTGCGCACTTTATCACTGCAATCGGCCGAGCTCTACCAAGCGTGGCATAAAAAACGGCCCGGCGCGTGGCCGGGCCGTTCGTTATTATTTTGTGCCGAATTACCAGCGACCGCGACAGACACGCACGACGCGGCAGCGATATGGACCACAGGTCCGCACCATGCGGCAACGCCGCCACTGCACGTTTTCAACCGCGCTAGTGGACTGCGCAGCCTGTTTTACAGCGCTGCCGCTAAAGCCGGCCGCTTGCGAGCTGCCTGTTACGGCAAGGCCGAGGCCGGCCGCGAGGATGGTGGAATAAAGGAAAAGGCGCATCGAGTTCCTCCTGTTAAGATTCTTCTGTGTCCGGAATGGACGCCGGACCGTTTTTCTTTCAGCGTCTACCAGCGATGCCAGCGGCGATAACGCCAGCCCGGGCCGCGGGTCCAGTAGCAAGCCCGACGCCAGCCGCAGCCATAAGGTCCGCATCGCCAGACGCGGTTACAGACATAGGCGACATTTTGCGACAGGGATGTTGCATCGACCGCCGCTTCGATCGCGGCGGGAGACGAAAACGTCATCGCGCTGGCGGTTGCTGGCGCAAGCGCGCCGGCCGCCAGAACAGCGGCGGCCGTGGTGAAAGCGAGTGTGAGTTGGCGCATTTCAATTTCCCTCTGTTCAGGCATTTCCCTGAGCACCGGACAACGAAGCCGACGCTCGATGGTTCAATAAATAGCTGAAAGATTTGGAAGAACTCATGGCCGCCGCGTTCATCGCTTGTTCATGGCGGTGACAGGCAGTAGGCAGGAGCCATGGGAAAACGACTGATTCCACCAGAGCCGTCGGACGTGCAGCAGATTGCACTGCGGGAAGCGCTGGAGGAGCGCTATCTCGCTTACGCGCTCTCCACCATCATGAACCGCGCGCTGCCGGATGCGCGCGACGGCCTCAAGCCGGTGCACCGCCGCATCCTTTACGGTATGCGCATACTACGGCTTGACCCCGGCGCCGCCTTCAAGAAATCCGCGAAAGTGGTCGGCGACGTGATGGGCAATTTCCATCCGCACGGCGACCAGGCGATTTACGACGCCATGGTCCGGCTCGCCCAGGATTTCGCGCAGCGCTACCCGCTGATCGACGGCCAAGGTAATTTCGGCAATATCGACGGCGATAACGCGGCGGCGATGCGTTACACGGAGAGCCGGCTGACCGAAGTCGCGCGGCTTTTAATCGACGGTATCGATGAAGACGCGGTCGAATTCCGCCCAAGCTATGACGGTGCCAATCAGGAGCCGGTGGTCTTGCCGGCGGCCTTCCCCAATCTTCTTGCCAATGGTTCGCAAGGCATCGCTGTCGGCATGGCGACCTCGATCCCGCCGCACAATGCCGCCGAGCTGTGCGAGGCGGCATTGTTTCTGATCGACAATCCGAATGCCCGCAGTCGGACATTGCTGAAATATGTGCCCGGTCCGGACTTCCCGACCGGCGGCATTGTCGTCGATACCAAGGCCGAAATCGGCGAAGCTTACACAACCGGTCGCGGCTCGTTCCGTGTGCGCGCGCGCTGGCACAAGGAAGACACCGGGCGGGGGACGTATCAGGTCGTGATCACGGAGGTCCCCTGGCTGGTGCAGAAGTCGCGGCTCGTCGAAAGGATCGCCGACCTTCTCAACGAGAAAAAGCTGCCGCTGGTCGCGGACGTGCGCGACGAATCCGCGGAAGATATTCGCCTCGTTATCGAGCCGCGGTCGCGAACTGTCGACGCTGAGCTTCTGATGGAATCGCTGTTCAAGCTCACCGAGCTTGAGAGTCGCATTCCGCTCAATCTCAATGTGCTGGTCAAGGGCCGGTTGCCGAAAGTGCTCGGGCTTGCTGAAGCTTTGCGCGAATGGCTCGACCATCGCCGCGACGTGCTGTTGCGACGTTCGAAATATCGCATCGCGCAGATCGAGCACCGGCTTGAAGTGCTCGGTGGCTATCTCGTCGCCTACCTCAATCTCGATAAGGTCATCAAAATTATTCGGCGCGAGGACGAGCCCAAGCCCGTCCTCATGAAGACCTTCAAGCTGTCCGACGTTCAGGCTGATGCTATCCTCAACATGCGTCTGCGTAATTTGCGCAAACTGGAAGAGATGGAGATCAAGGCCGAGGACAAGTCGCTTCGCAATGAGCTGAAAGACATCAGGGCGCTCATCGGCTCCACCGCAAAGCAATGGAAGGCGATCTCGGAGCAGATCAAAGAAGTCCGCGACAAATTTGGACCCAAGACCGCGCTTGGCAAGCGCCGCACTGGATTCGGCGAAGCGCCCGAGCATGACGAGGCAGCGATAGAAGAAGCGATGGTGGTGCGCGAACCGATCACCGTTGTGGTGTCCGAGAAGGGCTGGATCCGCGCTCTCCGGGGCCACGTCACCGATCTGTCGGGCGTCGCCTTCAAAACCGACGACGCGTTGCAATTTGCGTTCCCGACCGAGTCCACGACGAAAGTGCTGTTGTTCGCCGGCAACGGCAAATTCTACACCCTCGATGCCTCGAAGCTGCCGGGTGGCCGCGGGCACGGCGAGCCGGTTCGTCTTTCAATTGACCTCGAACAGGATGCTGAGATCGTGGCAGCGATGGCATTCCAGGGCGGCCGCAAGTTTTTGGTTGCAGCGTCGGATGGCAATGGTTTTGTCGTGGCGGAAAATGAGGTGCTGGCGACGACCCGCAAGGGCAAGCAGGTCCTCAATCTCAAGGGCGCCAAAGCCCACGCGCTTGCCATCGTATCGGGCGAGCTGGTTGCCGCGGTCGGTGAAAACCGCAAAATGGTGATTTTCGATCTCAAGGATGTCCCGGAGATGACGCGCGGACGCGGCGTGCGGCTGCAGCGCTACAAGGATGGCGGCTTGTCGGACGTGACGACTTTCACGGCAGATGAAGGCTTAACCTGGACGGACACGGCCGGCCGCAGCTTTACGCAGAGCATGAAGGACCTGAAAGTCTGGCGCGGCAATCGCGGCGACGCCGGGCGCATCAAGCCCGACCGATTTCTCACCAATCTCAAATTCGCGCCGCCGGTGATTGCAGCGAAGAACGGCGGCGAGCAGAAGACCGAAAGCTAGCTGCCGACGAACAGCAGCGAACATTCCGCGTTTTCAAGCAAGGCGGCGGCGGTTTCGCCGAAATAAAGCTTGTCGCCGGGCCGGCGACCGACCCCCATGACGACCAGGTTCGCTCGTCCGCGTTCCGCCTGTTTGAGTATCGCCTTGTCGGCTGTGGCATCCGCCACGATGGCGGTGCGGATACTCATGTTGTAACTCTCTGCGATCCGAACGATATCCTTCAAGATGGCCTCTTCGTGTTGTCGGGAGCGGATGGCGCGATGCAGTCGTCCATGTCGCGGGGCATTGCGTTGGGCAACGTAAAGCAGGCTGAGGGGCGCCTTGTTGGCTCGAGCCAAAGCAATCCCGAATTCCGCGCCGCGCCGCGCCGCTTCCGTGCCATTGACGGGCACCAAAATGCTGAGCTTGCCGTCAGGATTGTTATCGAGCGCGCCGCGAGTGGCGCTGATCGCGACCGGCCCCTCAAAACAAACGGCCAGCTTGGTCACCGCCTCGTGAAACTCGTTGCCGCGAGCGGTCGTCTTTTCCAGACCGATCATCATGAGGTCGTAGCCTTTCGCGGCCTCCTCGGCGACAACGTCGGGATCAGGACGATCATGGACCTTGGTGGTCACATCTACATCGGCGTCGGGGTGCTCTTCGGCGTTCTGCTCCGATTTGATCTGCTCGGCTGCGGCTTGGACCTGTTCGCCCGCGTGCTCGGCTTTGGTCTCTGCTGGCCGGTCTTTTGGCGGGCGATCCTTGGCCGATTTCCCCCGCTTTGCCGATTTTGCACGCGATTTCGGCGGCGACTTCTTGACGTCGGCCTTCGCCGCCGCGGCGGCGGTTGCATCCGTTCGTTTGTTTGCTGCGTCCTTTTCCTTACTCGTGGTTTTTTTCTCAGAATCGGTCGTATCGGTAATATGAAGCACGGTGGTCGGCATCCCATGCGTGCCGGCAATGGTGCCGGCAACGCGGCTCATAAATTTGCCGTTCGAACTGTCGTCGACGGCGATCAGCAGGCGTTCCA
>JAFAQJ010000044.1 GCA_019246455.1 Pseudolabrys sp. | reverse complement strand
CGGTAGCGGTCTTATGGTAAACCTCCGATTAACGCATTGCGGGCACAGTGCTTTTGCGGCGTTCCGGAGTGCGGCTTTCCGGCCACATCCGCCAGAAAGCCGCCTGTGGAAACGCCGAGAATCGTGGCGAACCCACGTTTTTTTCGGTTAATTGCGGCGAAGCGTCCCGGAATTGCGCAACTGGGACCAGAATGAGGAATGGAAATGGCGGTACGGGGACTAGCTTTTGTTTTGCTCGGTTTGATGCTGGGCGGTTGCATGCAGGGCACGCTTGAGCCGGCCTCGGAGGCCAATCTCAAGCCGCGGGACAAGATGCTGCTTGCCAAAGCGCCTTATGCCAACGTCGATATCCCCGAACCCTACAAGCGCCACATCGTCGATTTTCACCGCAAAGAATTACCCGGAACGATCGTCGTCGATTCCGATGCGCGCTACCTCTATTACGTGCTCGATAACGGCAAGGCGATCCGTTACGGCATCACCGTCGGCGAAGAAGCGATGGCTTGGTCGGGAGTGGCCAAGGTTCAGCGCAAAACCGAATGGCCGGCATGGGTTCCGACCCCGGGCGAGATCGAGCGCATGAAGGTGCCGGCCTTTGTCAGCCCCGGCCCCCATAATCCGATGGGCGCTCGGGCGCTCTATCTCTACGCCGGCAATAAAGACACGCTCTATCGCATCCACGGCACCAATCAGCCTGAATATATTGGCGAAGCGATCTCGTCGGGCTGCATTCGCATGACCAACGAGGACGTCATCGACCTCTACAACCGCGCCAAGGAAGGCACGGTTGTCGTCGTGCTCGCGCCGGGCCAGGGCGACTCGCCGCAGAACCCGCGCAAGATGGCGTCGTTCCGGAGCTGAACGCCTGACCTTCGGTCATGAATCGAAACGGCGCCCTCGGGCGCCGTTTTCATTTGAGCCGCTTTCGTGGCGGCGGCGCCCATTGCCTACGCGCCGAGCGTGACGCGCACGATCTCGGGCGGCACACCGATGCGCATTGGCACAACGCTCGTGCCGAGGCCACCCGATACGATCAGATGCCGATCGTTCTCGACAATGTGGCCATAAGCGAAACGCGCGCCATAGGCCGACGGCACAAAGCGCGGCCAAACGAACGGCATGCGAATCTGGCCGCCGTGCGTGTGGCCGGCGAGCGTCAGAGCGACGCGATGCGGCACGTTCGTGAAGATGTCGGGCTCATGGACTAACAGTACCACTGGATCGTCGGTCTTGATGCGTGCCAGTGTGCCTGGAAGATCGTCAACGCCGCGGAACCGGCCGCCGCCGAGCCGGTAGGCGATTTGATCGCCGAGACCTGCAAGCCAGAAGCGGCGGCCTTTGTCGCCGAGCAAAACGGCGTTGTTTTCCAGGACCGGAATATGCACATCGGTCAGGGCGCGGCGCACGCCGTCGATGTCGTACCACCAATCGTGGTTGCCGTAGATCGCATGGACGCCGAACGGTGCTTTCAGGCGCTTGAGTTCGGTGGCCCACGCCGCATGCGGCATCGCTTCGATGTGAAACCGGTATTTGGCGAAGAAGTCGCCGAGCAGCACGATGAGATCGCAGCCGAGCGAATTGCTGGTATCGACAATCTCGCGCACGCGCTCGAGGCCCATATTCGGTCCGCCGGCGTGGATGTCCGCGATGACGCAGATCGACAGTTTCTGGCGTGCCGGCCAATTCAGCGGCACCGGACTGTAATCCGTGACGCGCAATTCGAATGTGGCTTCGGCCGCCCCGTACGCGGCTGTACCGCCGCCCGTCAGACCGACGACACCAGCCAGGCCGATCCCGGATTTGAGAAAGCCACGGCGGCTGACGCGTACAGGCTGCGCGCGCGGCACAAACGCAAGGCTGTCGCGGGTAATGGTCATCGGCGCTTTGATAGCGGAGGAACCTTAAACAGTCTGTACCACCGCTTCAGAGCTTCCGTTTATCGTTAGCGGCAGGACTTTCGGCCCCAAAATTAGGGCGCGGCTGTGGCAGCGGGATTTGCGCCAGCTCTTTCATGGGATCGCGCACCTCCCACTGGCACATGCGATGGCCATTGCGGCGCTCGGCGAGGTCGAGATGGATGTGGCTCTCGTGGTGTCCGTCCGAACCCGGACCGAGCACGGTTGTAAACCGGTTGCAAGCGGCTTGCCGGAATTTGTCCCGCTGCTCGTGGTCGACGTAAACATCGGTCGGCTCGATCCTTTTGCCGTCTGCAAGTTTGAAAGCGCGAATATCGAGCGCGTTACCCTTTCCGTGTTCACTGAGTTTCGCGCCGAACACGCGATTGCGGCCACGGCACTCGTACGAATCGAAGTTCTCCACCTCGATCAGCGCCGGCGCGGAAAAGATCGGCGCGATGTCGTCACGAAGCCACACCACCACCGCTTCCGCCATCTCGCAACGCAGTTCCGGCGGCGGAACGATCACAACATCCTTGCGGTCTAGGGCGTGAAACGCCTTAAGCCGCACCATGTCGCCGCCGCCGCAGGCGTCCGGGCCGATCAAATGCGGCAGCGGCTCGATCACCGCGGCCGTTTCCAGCCGCAGGCGGCAGGGCGAGGGTTCGCTCGTAATGACATCCGGCAAAGTGATGCCAGCCGCCGCTTCGGCGAAGCTCTTCGGTTCGAACGGCATCGGCGGACGGGGATGCGGCAACGGCACGACATCGGCCGCCGCTGCGCCGCAAAATAGCGTCGCCGCGGCCAGCGTCGCTATCGCCGGGAGTCTTCGCATCGCGGCTTTATGCGCGAGCACAGGGCATCCGTCTATCGACCTTGGGCGTAGTTCCAGAAGGTTGGTTGCTTTTGGCTAAAGCACCGCTCTTGAGGCGGACAGGCCACAAAGCTAGCCTCTTTTGTCTGAGGGGAAACGTTCAATGCTCGGCTTGATGCAAGACTGGCCATTGTTGTGCCACCGCATCATCGACCATGCGGCGACTTATCACGCTGCGCGGAAGGTGATCACGCGCTCGGTCGAAGGGCCGATCGTCGAAACCGATTACGCCCAGATCCGTGCCCGCGCGCTCAAGGTCGCGCAACGGCTCGAAAAAGACGGCGTCAAGCTCGGCGACCGCGTCGCCACGCTCGCCTGGAACACCTGGCGGCATCTCGAATGCTGGTACGGCATCCTCGGGATTGGAGCGATCTACCACACCGTCAATCCGCGGCTATTCCCCGATCAGATCGTCTGGATCGTCAATCACGCCGGCGACCGGATGATGCTCGCCGATATCACCTTCGTGCCGCTGCTCGAGAACCTCCAGGACAAGCTACCGACCGTCGAGAAGTTCGTGCTCCTCACCGACCGCGCGCACATGCCGTCGACTACGCTGCGCAACGCCGTGCCGTACGAGGAATGGATCGCCGAGGTCGACGGCGATTTCACCTGGAAATCCTTCGACGAAAATACCGCGGCCGGCATGTGCTACACGTCTGGTACGACCGGCGATCCAAAGGGCGTCGTTTATTCGCACCGCTCGAACGTGATCCACGCCTTCATGGCGGCGCTGCCGGACGCCAAGAATCTCGCCTCGCGCGACGTTGTCCTGCCCGTAGTGCCGCTATTCCATGCCAATGGATGGTCTCTGGCGTTCTCCGTGCCGCTGGTCGGCGCAACGCTGGTGCTGCCCGGCTGCAAGATGGACGGTGCGTCGATCTACGAGCTCCTCGACACCTATAAAGTGACCTTCACTGCCGCAGTGCCGACGGTCTGGCTGATGCTGCTCCAGGAACTGGAGAAAAACGGCAAGATGCTGCCATACCTCGAGCGCGTCA
>JAFAQJ010000370.1 GCA_019246455.1 Pseudolabrys sp. | reverse complement strand
GCTCGTGCCGCGCGGCGGCAAGGGCCTGGTCGCACGCGTCCAGACAGAAGCGCGCGTGCCGGTGTTCGCACATCTCGAGGGCGTGTGCCACGTCTATGTGGAGAAGAGCGTTCCGCTCGACATGGCGAAATCGATCGTGCTGAACGCCAAGATGCGGCGCACCGGCGTATGCGGCGCTGCCGAGACGTTGCTGGTGGATCGCGCCGCTGCCGACAAGCAACTCAAGCCGCTGGTCGACATGTTGATCAATGCGGGATGCGAAGTGCGCGGCGACAAGGCGGTGCAGACTGCGGACTCGCGTGTCAAAGCAGCGAGCGAAGACGATTGGTCGACCGAATATCTCGACGCCATCATCACCGCTAAGGTGGTGGACGGCGTCGACGCCGCGATCGCGCATATCGAGCGCTACGGCTCGCACCACACGGACGCGATCGTCGCCAGCGATAACAAGGCGGCCGAGAAATTCCTGCGTGAAGTCGACTCCGCCATCGTCCTGCACAACGCCTCGACGCAGTTCGCCGGTGGCGGCGAATTTGGCTTCGGCGCTGGAATCGGCATCGCCACCGGACGCATGCATGCGCGCGGGCCGGTCGGTGTCGAACAACTGACCAGCTTTAAGTACCGCATCCGCGGAAACGGCCAGATTCGCCCGTGACCAGACCCCGCCTGCGGAATGAACGCCTGGTCCCTCCTCACGCACCGGGCATGCGGATCGGCTTGTTCGGCGGAACATTCGATCCGCCCCATGAGGCCCATCTCGGCGCCACCTTGCTCGCCCTCAAGCGGCTGCGGCTCGACCGGGTCTGGTGGATTGTCACCCCCGGCAACCCGCTGAAGGACACGCGGCATCTGGCGCCGCTCACCGAAAGACTAGCAGCGGCGCGGGATTTAACGCGGCATCCCCGGATCGACGTCACAGGTCTCGAAGCTGTCATCAACACGCGTTACACTTACGATACGATTTCGTGGTTGATTAACCGGTGCCCGGGGGTCCGATTCGTCTGGATCATGGGCGCGGACAATTTGCGGAGCTTTCACCGCTGGCAAAACTGGCGTGGCATTGCGAGCATCGTCCCGATTGTGGTGGTCGACCGCCTCGGCCCCAGCCTCTACGCCGCCGCGTCACCCGCCGGCCAAGCCCTCTCCCAGTTCCGCATCCCCGAGACCATCGTCGAATCGCTGAGCTACCGCCGGCCGCCGGCTTGGGCATTTCTGCACGGCCTCAAATCGCCGCTGTCGTCGACGGCGCTGCGCGCCTTGCGGCGAGGACGTTCAAAACCGAACACAACGAAATCGCCTGCGGCACGTTCTCCAAAAGACCGCAGGAAAAAAACCGCAAAGGGTGGAAAGCGAAAGGTTCAGTAGTTATCTTCGTGGCCGGCTCGGATGCGAATCTGGGCCGGTGCGACAAACGGAAAGGATAATTGCCCCTGTCGACACATGTGCTTTCTCGGGCAACGCGTCGTTCGCCCGAATCCGTCTCGAAGCGCCCCGGCGCTGAACAGACGCTCCGCCTGGTCCTTGCCGGCCTCGAAGACATGAAGGCCGAAGACATTGTGACCATCGACCTCTCTGGAAAAACCTCGATCGGCGATTACATGGTTGTGGCGTCTGGCACGTCGCAGCGCCATGTATCCTCGTGCGCCGACCGCGCCGTGAAAAACCTGGAAGATGCCGGTCTCCGCGGCATTCGGGTTGAAGGCGCGCGGCAAGCCGACTGGGTGCTGATCGACGCGGGCGATGTGATCGTCCACGTCTTCCGGCCAGAGGTCCGCACCTTCTACAACCTCGAGAAAATGTGGGCCGCGGGCGCCTCGCGCACCAAGCAATAGACTGATGTAATCTCATCGGCGATGCGCATCGTCATCGCCGCCGTCGGACGCCTCAAGAGCGGGCCCGAAACCGAGCTCGCCGAGCGCTATCGCAAGCGCGCCGAGCAGACCGGCCGCAGTCTCGGCTTGCGCACTATCGACATCGTCGAAATCCGTGAAAGCCGCGCTGACGCGGCCGACAAGCGCATGCTCGAGGAATCGATCGCGCTCGCCAACATCATTCCGGAAGGCGCGGTGACGGTGACGCTGGATGAGCGCGGAGAGGACATGCCGAGCGTCGAGTTCGCCAATCAGCTCCAGCAGTGGCGAGCTGATAACAAGCCTGTCGTCTTCATCATCGGCGGCGCCGACGGCCTGGCGCCAAGCTTACGCGACAAGGTGGCGCGGACGTTGTCATTCGGCGCCGCGACCTGGCCGCACCAAATGGTGCGCGTCATGCTGCTGGAACAGATTTACCGCGCCATGACCGTGCTCGCCGGGCACCCCTATCACCGGGCCTAAGCGGCCCCGCTTTCGACTTAATCCCGTGGCATCTCCCCGGCCGGTTCAGCAATCCAGATATGACTGAATTTGCTTGGGAAACGCGCTACCTTTAAGCGGAGCCGTGGCGTAACTTGGTTCCAATGATTTGCCGCACGGCGAACCGCCGGTTCGACCCTCGTTCCGCCTCCATCGCGGGATTGGCGTTCGCCTTGATGACTGGTGGCGCTTTGGCGCAAGTCGACAAGGCCGGCGACAGGCTCGACGCACTCAAGGAACGCGACCAGCAGCTTCAGTCGCTGCGCGACGAGCAAAAAAAAACCGCCGAAACGGAAGCCTCTCTCAAGCGCGAGATCGAGCAGATCGGCGCCGACCGCCGCAAGCTCAATCAAGACCTGATCGACACTGCAACCCGCATCCGCGCTGTCGAGGAACGCATCGCCGGCGCTGAAGCGCGTCTCAAACCGCTCGATGAAAACGAACAGAGCATCCGCCGCTCGCTCGAGAGCCGGCGGGCTGTCATCGCCGACGTGCTGGCGGCGCTGCAACGCATGGGCCGCCGGCCGCCCCCGGCATTGCTGGTATCGCCAGAGGACGCACTGACTGCTGTGCGCATCGCAATCCTGCTTGGCGCCGTCGTGCCCGATATGCGCAGCCAGGCCGAAGCTTTGGCCAACGACTTGCAACAGCTCGTCACCGTGCGCAACGGCATCGAGGCCGAGCGCGCGCGCATGAAGACCGCAATCGCCTCGATCGACGCCGAACGCACGCGGTTGGCCGCGTTGACCGAGGAGCGGCAAAAGCAGCAAGGCGAGCGCGAAGCTTCGCTCAATGCCGAACGCGCCAAGGCCCAGGATCTGGCGAAACAGGCCGATAACGTCAAAGACCTGATTACCAAACTCGAACAGGGGCTAGACAGCGCGACGAAGGCGGCGCGCGAAGCGGCCCGCTCCGACTCACGCCCGGCGATGGCGGCGCTGCGCGATCCAGGCCGGCTGGCGCCGGCGGTCGCATTCGCCTCGCTGCGCGGACAAATTCCAGTTCCGGTTAACGGCGTGAAGATTCGCGATTTCGGCGCCTCGGACGGGATCGGCGGCGTCGAAAAGGGCATTTCCCTTGCCACCCGGGCGGGCGCTCAGGTGACCGCGCCCACCGACGGCTGGGTGGTTTATGCCGGACCGTTCCGGTCCTACGGCCAACTCTTGATCCTCAATGCCGGCGGTGGGTATCATATCCTGCTCGCTGGGATGGAGCGGATTTCAGTCGATCTCGGACAGTTCGTGCTGACCGGGGAACCCGTTGCGGTTATGGGAAGCGCCTCCCATATCGCCGCTATCCTCGCGACAGGTTCCTCGCAGCCGGTTCTCTACGTCGAATTCCGCAAAGACGGAATTCCAGTCGATCCAGGCCCATGGTGGGCCAGCCAAGTCGAAAAGGTTCGCGGATGATGCGCAAGACCTCATTGATCCTCCTCGGTGCAGCGGCTGGCGCTGCTTTCACCTTGCTCGCGACTCAACCCAAGCTGCTCTTGGTCGGCGCCAGCGCCAAGGCCGCGGCCGCCGATACCTACCGGCAGCTCAATCTCTTCGGCGACGTGTTCGAGCGCGTGCGCGCCGACTACGTCGAGAAGCCGGACGACGGCAAGCTGATCGAAACCGCGATCAACGGCATGCTGGCAGGGCTCGATCCGCACTCGAGCTACATGGATCCCAAGAGCTTCAAGGATATGCAGGTACAGACCCGCGGTGAATTCGGCGGGCTCGGCATCGAAGTCACGATGGAAGACGGCCTGATCAAGGTGGTCGCGCCGATCGACGAAACCCCGGCGGCCAAGGCCGGCATCCTGGCGAACGACATCATCACCAAGCTCGACGACGACCAGGTACAGGGGCTGACCCTCAACCAGGCGGTCGAAAAAATGCGCGGCCCGGTAAATACCAAGATCAAGCTTACCATCATGCGCAAGGGGCAGGACAAGCCGATTGAAGTGTCGATCACGCGCGACGTGATCCGCGTGCGTTCGGTGCGGTCTAATACCGACGGCGATGACGTCGGCTATATCCGTCTCACGCAGTTCAACGAGCAGACCACCGAAGGCCTCAAGAAGGCGATCAACGACATCCACGCCAAGATCAGCGAGCAGAAGTTGAAGGGTTACGTG
>JAFAQJ010000367.1 GCA_019246455.1 Pseudolabrys sp. | reverse complement strand
AAGCTACGCGGCGATCAATCGCGCCTTTGCGCATTTCGATGTGATGCCGGATCTGGGCAAAATCCGCTGTCCGGCCTTGGTATTGGCGGGGACGCACGACAAGCTCAGGACCCCAGATTTCGTGTGGGGCATCGCGGCGGCGATGCCGCGCGCCGAATATCGGGAAATCGACAGTGGCCATGTCATGCCGATTCAGGCTCCGCAGGCTATGACCGAGGCGATGGAGGCGTTTTACCGGCGGATTGGGTCAGCCGCGAAAACG
Source organism: Pseudolabrys sp. (assembly GCA_019246455.1). GTDB lineage: Bacteria > Pseudomonadota > Alphaproteobacteria > Rhizobiales > Xanthobacteraceae > Pseudolabrys. The sequence continues at coordinate 2,267 of JAFAQJ010000367.1, read as the reverse complement.
CCTTGATTGCGTCGAGACTATTTAGAACCGCAACTCGGGAGGCACCTATGCCGCCTTTTCTGATCTCGCCAGCCGTGAAATGGGCTGTCATCGCGCTTGGTGGCGCGGCTCTCGTTCATTGGGTGGTCAAGGAAGTGCGCCGGATCAACGAGGAATTGGATCAGGCCAAACGCGTGCGGGCGGAAATTCCACGGGCCGAACGGCTGCCGACCCTGCGACGCGATCCGAATACCGGCGAATATCGGCTCTAAAGTCGGGTTTAGCGGCGAACTGGTTTCGATACCATCGCGCCGAAAAACATCGTTACAAAGCCTAGCCCGATCAATTGGAAGGTCAGCATCGTCGCCTCTCCAGCCCAAGCGTGTTGTTCTTCTTGTTGGTTGCTTGAGTACCAGCCGAGGTTCAAAGCCTCGTAAATTTTGGTCGGCTTGACCCCCCGCCAGCCCCGCTCCTAGGGTCTTTCCGCATTTCGTCCTTAACGATTCGTACCTTCACGGCGGCAATTTTGAATCGTCCGGCTACCGATCTTTTACGCGCCGACAATCTCGACCCCGCGCGCTCTTTCCAGGGCCTGATCCTCGCGCTGCAGCGCTATTGGGCGGAGTGGGGCTGCGTGATCCTGCAACCCTACGACATGGAGGTCGGGGCGGGCACCTTCCATCCGGCGACCACGTTACGGGCACTGGGGCCCAAGCCCTGGAACGCGGCTTATGTGCAGCCCTCGCGCCGGCCCAAGGACGGCCGTTATGGCGAAAATCCGAACCGGCTGCAGCACTACTATCAGTTTCAGGTCATCCTGAAGCCGTCGCCGCCCGACATCCAGGACCTCTATCTCAAGTCGCTCGCTGCCACCGGCATCGACTCGAAACTGCACGACATCCGTTTTGTCGAGGACGATTGGGAGAGTCCGACGCTCGGCGCCTGGGGGCTCGGCTGGGAATGCTGGTGCGACGGCATGGAAGTCTCGCAATTCACCTATTTCCAGCAGGTCGCTGGCTTCGAATGCAATCCAGTCGCGGGCGAACTGACATACGGTCTCGAGCGGCTAGCGATGTACGTGCAGGGCGTCGAGCGCGTCTACGACCTCAACTTCAACGGCCGGACCGATGATAAGAAGGTCACGTACGGCGATGTTTTCCTGCAGGCCGAGCGCGAATACTCGAAGCACAATTTTGAGGTGGCCGACACCGCGATGCTGTTCGAGCAGTTCAAGATGGCGGAAGCGGCCTGCCAGAAATATCTCGAAGCGGGCTGGGTCGACGGCAAGAAAGAGCGCCATGGGATGGCGCTGCCAGCTTACGACCAGTGCATCAAGGCGAGTCACGTTTTCAATCTGCTCGATGCGCGCGGCGTGATTTCGGTGACGGAACGCCAGAGCTATATTCTGCGCGTGCGCGAATTGGCCAAGGCCTGCGGCAAGGCCTGGCTCGCGACGGAAGGCGGCGGAGCGAAATGACCACGAAACCGGAAATCGGCGGACGCGAGCCGATCGTCATCGAAGTCGTCGAGGGCGAAACCTATTGGTGGTGCCGCTGCGGACGCTCGAAGATGCAGCCGTTCTGCGACGGCTCGCATGAGGGCACCGGCATCGAGCCATTGGAATGGAAGGCGCCACGCAACCGCCGCGTTGCGCTGTGCGCCTGCAAGCGCACCAAGACGCCGCCGCTGTGCGACGGTAGCCACAAAAATCTCTAGGCGACTGCGGCGGCGATCGAAGGATAACGCAACATCGCGCCGATATTGGCGGCGGGGGTTGGCTTTCCAAACAACGATCCCTGGCCTTCGGCGCAACCTTTGGTGTCGAGCATCGTGAGTTGGGTTTCGGTAGTGATGCCAGCGGCGGCTGCGACGGCTCCCTGATCGGCGGCGAGTGTGATCAGCGCATCGACCGTGCCGTCGCTGAGTCGGTCGCGGCCGAGTCCCGCGATAACGGTATCCGCGATCTTGAGCGTGTCGAAACAGACCGGAGGCGCCGATAGATCGGCGCGCAGCCCGCAGCCGGTGAGCGCAACCATCACGCCGGCCTCGCGCAATTCCTCGATACCCCGGCACATCGCGCGCCCGCCGCCGATTAACACGTTATCGGGAATTTCCAGCTCGAGCCGCGCCGGGGGCAGGCCGGTTTCGCCGAGCACCGAAAGCACTCGCAGCCCTGTCGAGGGATCGTGCCAACGCGCAGGCGACAGCTCGACACCGAGCACGACGCCGTCTTCCCATTTTGCGGCGGCACGACAGGCAGCCCGCAGCATGTCGTCACCTGGACGGAT
>JAFAQJ010000366.1 GCA_019246455.1 Pseudolabrys sp. | reverse complement strand
AGCTTGTTGAGGCAGCAGCGGCCGCAGCCGTCGCACAGGCTCTCCCAGTCGCGCTTGGTCATTTGTGACAGGCGCTTGGTTTTCCAGAACGGGGCGAGTTCGGGCTCAAGCTCGGCGGGCGGGGTTTTGGGGGCTACCGGCATTGCGATTCTCCCACGCCTTATAACGCCTCCGTCCAGCGCGGGCTCGGCTTAAAGACCACCTCCAAGCGCTCCTGGGCGACGAGTTCCGGCCCTTTTTCGCCGCGATTCATGTTCACCTTGCGCGCCGTTCACCCTATTGGGCCGTGGCAGCACGAGGCCCGATCGGCTAAAAATAGCGGGCCAAACCCCGTTTCGCCCGACTTTGCGACCGAAAGGCCGGACTTTGCGCGACCTGTTCCCCGACGGCTTCAAGGCGGCGCTGCGCCGCTGGATGCTGGCGCTTGACGCTTGGGTCGACAGTTCGATGTTCCGCTCGGGCTCGGGCTTGCGCGAGAGCTACAACCGCTTCGCCATGTTCATGGATCACTTCCATGTCGCGGGCTGGCGACGCTGGGGCAACGAACTCGTCTCAGAAGCGGCGACCGTCGGCCTCGGCGGCATGGTGCTGATGCTCGCTTTGGCGCAGCCGGCGTTCCAGATGACGGCCGACGACGACTGGCTGAAAAAATCGGATCTCGCCGTGACGTTTCTCGACCGCTACGGCACCGAAATCGGCTCGCGCGGCATCAAGCACAACGACTCGATCCCGCTCGACCAGTTTCCGGACAGTCTGATCAAGGCGGTGCTCGCCACCGAGGACCGGCGCTTCTATGACCATTTCGGCATCGACATTGCCGGCACCGCGCGCGCCATCGTGCAGAACGCGCGCGCTGGCGGCGTCGTGCAGGGCGGCTCCTCGCTCTCCCAGCAGCTCGCCAAGAACCTGTTTTTGTCGAATGAGCGCACGCTCGACCGCAAGATCAAGGAAGCCTTCCTCGCGATGTGGCTTGAGGCGCGGCTGACCAAGAACGATATCCTCAAGCTTTATCTCGAGCGCGCCTATATGGGGGGCGGTGCGTTCGGCGTTGACGCCGCGGCGCAGTATTATTTCAACAAGTCGGCGCGCGACGTGAACCTCGCCGAAAGCGCGATGCTGGCCGGCTTGTTCAAGGCGCCGACCAAGTTCGCACCGCACGTCAATTTGCCGGCGGCGCGCGCGCGCGCCAACGTCGTGCTCGACAACCTGGTCGAGGCCGGATTCATGACCGAGGGTCAGGTGTTCGGCGCGCGGCGCAATCCGGCGACCCCCGTCGACCGCCGCGACGAGCAATCGCCCAATTACTATCTCGATTGGGCCTTCGACGAGATGAAGAAACTCGTCGATACGTTCCCGAAATCCATGACCGAACGCGTGTTCGTCGTTCGCACCGCGATCGATCTAAACCTGCAACGCCAGGCGGAAAACGCGATTGAGAATTCGCTGCGACAATACGGGCAGGAATATCACGCCAAGCAGGCGGCGACCGTGTTGATGGAAACCGATGGCGCGGTCCGCGCGATGGTTGGCGGTCGCGACTATGGTGCAAGCCAGTTCAACCGCGCGACAGATGCGATGCGGCAGCCTGGCTCGTCCTTCAAGCCTTACGTCTATTCGATGGCGCTTGAAAAAGGCATGAAGCCGACATCGATCGTCGTTGATAGCCCCGTCTGCATCGGCAACTGGTGCCCGCACAACTACGGCAATGGCTACTCGGGGTCGATGACGCTCATCCAGGCGCTGACGCACTCGATCAACACGATCGCCGTAAAGCTCTCGATTTTTGTCGGCGACGGCAATCCGAAACTCGGCCGCACGCGGATCGCAAAGCTTGCCCACGACATGGGCATTCGGACCCCCCTGCCCGATACCCCTTCAATGCCGATCGGCGCCGATGAAGTCACGGTCCTCGATCACGTCGGCGCCTACGCCACCTTCCCGAACCTCGGCAAAGCCGTTACGCCCCACGCGATCCTCGAAGTTCGGACGGGATCCGGCGACCTTGTTTGGCGTTTCGACCGCGATGGTCCGAAGCCGCGCCAGGTCATGTCGCCTGTTGTGGCGGGCGACATGATCAAAATGATGAATAGCGTCGTTGAGAACGGCACAGCGAAGCGTGCGCGGCTTGACGGTGTCGCCGCCGCCGGCAAAACCGGCACGACCAATAGTTATCGCGACGCGTGGTTCATGGGGTACACGGGCAATTTCGTGTGCGGCGTCTGGTTCGGCAACGACGACTATCAGTCGACTAACCGGATGACCGGCGGCTCGCTGCCGGCCATGACGTGGCACGCCATCATGGAATACGCGCACCAGGGGATCGAACTGAAGCAGTTGCCGGGCATCCCGGTTCCGGCCGCGCGCCAGCAAAATGTCTTTGCTGACGCAAAATCTAAAAATACCGAACCGCCGCCGCTTCGCCCAGTCGCTCTGACCAAGCGAGGCGCTGATATTCTAGTCCGCGTTGAGCGCCTGATGGACGATGCCAACAAAGCGTTGGCATCAGGCGGTAGCCCCACATCGTCCGGTGTTGGGCCCCGGCGCGGCGCCAATCTCGAAACCAGCGGCGGTGCGGTTGCTTCGACAACGCCCACCCGCGGCGCCGGACAAAACTAGCCTAAACAAGCGACGTCAGATTATTCTCGCGGCGTCATAGCTGATTGGATCGTCCTTGCGCCTGCTATTCGGATCTTTGTTTGCTTTTGCTGTGGCCACCGTCGTCGGTCTCGGAGCAACCTATCTTGCACTGACTCGTGGGGCGGCTTTCGGGGCTTTGACAATCGGCGCGTGGACCGCGTGGCCCAAAACCGGCACCGCGGAGGCAGATCCCTATGCTCGTGCTAATATTTCACGAACGGGGCAATTGGCGGTCGGACTCGGCGACGGCGTGTCGTTTTCTGCGAAAACCGACGACAAAGGAAAGCCGCTCGATGGCCGATGCGACGTGGTGCTCGACGGCATCACTCCGACCGCGCGGTTCTGGACGCTGACGCTCTACACACCTGATGGTCAACTGGTAGCGAATTCCGTCAATCGCTTCGGCTTCTCCAGTCAGGAGATCGTGCGTCGTGCAGATGGGAGTTTTCAGATTGCTGTTGGTCCACGCGCAAGCCCCGGCAATTGGCTGCCGACCGGCGGCACAGAACGATATGTCTTGATCTTGCGCCTGTACGACACCGCCGTGGGAGTATCGACGCGCGCCGGGCGCGAAGCGCCCATGCCCACGATCATCACCAGGAGCTGCCCGTGATGCGGTGGCTCATTCTCCTGTTCGTGGGGGTTGTGCTAGGCGCGATCGTGCACTTGGCGACGATTATGATATTGCCACGCACAGCCTCCCAGGATGCTTATGCGCGGCTTAGTCCTATCGCGCCCGTCAACGCCGTCGCTGCCATACCCGCGCCGACACCGGATAATGCCCGCATGCCATTTATGGACCCGGCTTTCGTCGGGGCGGTTTGCCGTTACGACCTTTCGCGTGGTCCGCTCAAGCTCACAGTCCCGGTTATTTCCAGCTACACCTCGGTCTCTTTTTATACCCGCTATGACGTTTCGTACTACGCGATCAACGACCGGGCGGCAGGCCGCCGGACCATCGAGCTCGATCTCATGACAACCGAGCAGCGTGCACAAATCCCCGATGAGGAGGATGTGACGGCGGCGGACCG
>JAFAQJ010000234.1 GCA_019246455.1 Pseudolabrys sp. | reverse complement strand
GCCACGGGCCGCCCGAGCAGGCGATGCAGCTCGAAGTCGTGCCGACCTGGCCGATCGGCGAAGAGGACGTGCTCGTCCTCGTGATGGCGGCGGGCGTCAACTACAACGGCATCTGGGCCGGGCTTGGCCAGCCGATCACGCCGTTCAACGTCCACAAGCAGCCATTTCATATCGCGGGTTCGGATGCCGCCGGTATTGTCTGGGCGGTCGGTTCCAAGGTGAAGCGCTGGAAAGTCGGCGACGAGGTGATCGTCCACTGCAATCAGGACGATGGCGATGACGAGGATTGCAACGGCGGCGATCCATTGCTCTCTCCGTCGCAACGCATCTGGGGCTATGAAACGCCGGATGGCTCATTCGCGCAATTCTGCCGCGTGCAATCGCGGCAACTGATGCAAAAGCCGGCGCATCTGACGTGGGAAGAATCGGCTTGCTACACGCTGACGCTGGCGACCGCCTATCGCATGTTGTTCGGCCATTCGCCGCACACCCTTAAGCCGGGCGACAACGTTCTGATCTGGGGCGCGTCAGGTGGTCTCGGCGTGTTCGGCGTTCAACTTGTCGCGGCGTCGGGCGCCAACGCCATCGCGGTGGTGTCCGACGAGTCGAAGATGGAATACGTCTTCAATCTCGGCGCCAAGGGCGCGATCAACCGCAAAGAGTTCAAGTGCTGGGGCCAGCTGCCCCAGGTCAACTCCGCCGAATATAACGACTGGGCCAAGGAAGCCCGCCGCTTCGGCAAGGCGATCTGGGACATTACCGGCAAGCGCGACGTCGACATTGTGTTCGAGCATCCCGGCGAGCAGACGTTTCCGGTCTCGACGATGGTGGTCAAGCGGGGTGGCATGGTGGTGTTCTGCGCCGGTACCACGGGGTTCAACATCACGTTCGATGCGCGCTACGTCTGGATGCGGCAGAAGCGCATCCAGGGCTCGCATTTCGCGCACTTGAAGCAGGCCTCACAGGCTAACCGTTTCGTGCTGGAGCGGCGCATCGATCCGTGCCTGTCGAAGACGTTCGATTGGGCCGATATTCCGAAGGCGCACACCATGATGTGGAAGAACCAGCACCCGCCCGGCAACATGGCCGTGCTGGTCAACGCGCCGGCGACCGGGCTGCGCTCTTTCGAGGACGTGATCGAGGCGACGGGCGTTTAGTTTCCGCTTGTTGGCGCTGCTCACGCGCGAGCTTGATCTCGGCGTTGAGTTCGCCGCCGTAGAGGAAAATCGACGCGCAGATATAAAGGAAGATCAACGCGATCATCGCTGACGCCAATCCAGCATACATCGTGACGTAGCCGTAGGCGAATTCGGCGAGATAGCGGCCGAACAATTCGCCGCTTACCAGCCACAGCACCAATGTCGTGAGAATGCCCGGCGCGACCTCGGACAGGCTGCGCCGCCCGCCGGGCAGCCACAGATGCACGATCACTAGCGCCACGATGATGACGAAGGCGGCAGTGGTGACTCGCACCAACGTGATCAGGTCGCCGAACGGCTCAAGACCGGGGATGTATTTCGTCAGCTTGGCCCAGATCAGCGGTGCGAACACCACGAGAAACGAAAACGCCAGTATGCTCACGGCGCCGATGATCACATAGGCGATCGACTCGATCCGCAGCAGCCACCACGAGCGGTGCTCGACGATGCTGTAGGCACGGTTCAAACCGATGCGCAGGCTTTCGACGCCGCTCGAGGCGAAATAAAGCGCGAAGATCGCGCCGAACGTCAGCGCGCTGCCTTGCAGACTGCCCAGGACGCCCTCGATATCCTCGGATAGTGGCGCCGCCACCTGTTGCGGCCAGGTCTGCAGCAAAAGGTGCGCGGCCTCGTCGGCGAGCTGCTTGGAGCCAAAAAACAGGCCGGCGAGCGCGGTCACCACGATGAGGAAGGGGAAAAGCGCCATCAGTGCGGAAAGCGCGATATAGCTTGCGATGCCCCAGCCGTCGTCCTTGAGAAAGGCCAGAAAGGCATCCAACACAATACGAACTAATCGACGCAGACGTTTCACCGCGGACCCCGCTTGTCCCCCGGCGGGGACCTTCGTCAACACCTTATCCGGATTTTTGTCGATCCGTGAATGACGGCTTAAGCCGCCTGCACGCTGGCGAGGAAATGACGAACCTCGGTGTCGAGGCTTTCTGCTTCGATCGCGAGTGCGTCGGCGAGG
>JAFAQJ010000186.1 GCA_019246455.1 Pseudolabrys sp. | reverse complement strand
GCCGAGATCAAGCGCCGCATAGGTTGCGCCGCCGCGATCGTTGTCGCTGCGCGCGCCACCGCTCCTGTGTCCGGGCGACCCCCGGCCCCATCGGGCGCGCTGTTGCGACGCCCGGTCAACGACAGGGCCGGGGCCGAGGTGTTCCCTCGCCCCGCCTCTCATGGGCAACCTTCCCCGCCGCGCCCTCTGCGACCTTTTCTCGCGGGTCGCGGCCTTCGTGTTTCGACAATCGGCAGAAAGTGTAACAGCGCATGCATGGCGTGCAACCCGCCGTCCTGCCAGGCGTTCTTGTGCAACCTTGAGGGCTCCTTTATTGGGGAGTGGACACCCCCAGCCCCATCACCTTCGCCCCATGCAGCACAAACCGGACGATTCAGCCCACCTCGCGCTGATGAAATTTGGCATCGGTCAGCCGGTGCCACGCACCGAAGATCCGGTGCTGGTGCGCGGCCACGGCCACTACACCGACGACGTCAACCTGCCGGGCCAGGCCTATGCGGTGATGGTGCGCAGCCGCGACGCGCATGGCGTCATTCGCGGTATCGACACCAGCGCCGCCAAGGAAATGCCGGGTGTGCTCGCGGTCTATACCGCCGCTGATCTCACCGATTATGGACCGCTGAAATGCGCACTGCCCTTGAAAAACCGCGACGGCTCGCCGCTCAAAGCGCCGCCTCGCCCGGCGCTCGCGTCCGATCGCGTGCGTTTCGTCGGCGACCCGGTCGCGGTGGTGATCGCCGAAACGGTGGCGCAAGGTAAGGACGCCGCCGAAGCCGTGTCGCTCGATATCGAGCCGCTGCCGGCGGTGACGCTGGCAAGCGAAGCGGTAAAAGCCGGCACGACGCAGCTCTATGACGACGTGCCCGGCAACGTCGCGCTCGACTATCACTATGGCGACAGCGAGAAGACCAAGGCGGCGTTCGCCGCCGCCGCGCACACCGTCAAACTCGACCTGCGGAACACGCGGCTGATCGTCGCGGCGATGGAGCCCCGCGCCGCGATCGGCGGTTATGACAAGACGACCGGCAAATGGACACTGACCTCGTGCAGCCAGGGTGCGTTCGGTCTCAAGAACAGCCTGATGGATGTGCTGAAAGCGCCGGGCGACAAAGTGCGCGTCATCACCGGCAATGTCGGCGGCTCGTTCGGCATGAAGGCGGCGGTCTATCCCGAATACATCTGCATCCTGCACGCCGCGCGCGAACTCGGCCGTCCGGTGAAATGGACAGACGAGCGCTCGGGCTCGTTCGTGTCCGACCATCAGGGCCGCGACCATGAGATGACCGGCGAGCTCGCGCTCGACAAAGACGGCCATTTCCTCGCCCTGCGTTTTACCGGCTACGGCAATGTCGGCGCCTATCTCGGGCCCGTGGCGCCGCTAATGGCGACGCTCAATTGCGTCAAGAACAGCGCTAGTATCTACAAGACGCCGCTGATCGAGGTCGCCTCGAAGATCGTTTTCACCAACACCACCTTCGTGTCCGCCTACCGCGGCGCGGGACGGCCGGAAGGCAACTATTACGTCGAGCGGCTGATTGATACCGCAGCGCGCGAGATGGGGATCGACCGCATCGAATTGCGCCGCCGCAACCTGATCCGCGCCAAGGAGATGCCCTACGACGCGGCCTCCGGCATGACCTACGACAGCGGCGACTTCCCTGCCGTGCTCAAGCACGCGGTCGAATTGTCGGACATCAAGGGCTTTGCCCGCCGCAAGCGCGAGAGCAAGAAGAATGGCAGACTGCGCGGCGTCGGCATCGGCTGCTTCCTCGAAGTCACGGCACCGCCGAACAAGGAAATGGGCGGCATTCGGTTCGAGCCGAACGGCGACGTCACCATCATCACCGGCACGCTGGACTACGGCCAGGGCCATGCCGCGCCTTACGCGCAGGTCCTGAGCGACCGGCTCGGCGTGCCGTTCGAGCGCATCAAGTTGCTGCAGGGCGACAGCGACGAGCTGATCACCGGCGGCGGCACCGGCGGCTCGCGCTCGATCACGGCGTCCGGCACGGCGATCGTCGAGGCCTCAGCCAAGGTCATCGAGGCCGGCAAGAAGATCGCCGCCCATGTACTGGAGGCCTCCGCCGACGATATCGAGCTCCGGCAAGGACGTTTCGTCATCGCCGGCACCGACCGCGCCATCGGCATCATGGAGTTGGCGCAGAAACTGCGCTCGGGCCTCAAGCTGCCGCCGGACGTGCCGTCGACGCTCGACGTCAAGCATGCGTCGGAGCCGATCCCGTCCGCCTTCCCGAACGGCTGCCATATCGCCGAGGTCGAGATCGATCCCGCGACCGGTGTCACCCAGGTGGTGAAATATTCGGCCGTCAATGATTTCGGAACGGTGATCAATCCACTCATGGTCGAGGGACAATTGCACGGCGGCGTGATGCAGGGCATCGGTCAATGCCTGATGGAGATCGCGCTGTACGATACCGACGGCCAACTCGTGACCGGCTCGTTCATGGATTATGCGATGCCGCGCGCACACGATGCGCCGGTTTACGTCAGCGAGAACCATCCGGTTCCGGCGAAAAGCAATCCACTCGGCACCAAAGGCTGCGGCGAAGCCGGTTGCGCCGGCGCACTCGGCTCGGTGATGAACGCGGTCGCTGATGCGCTGTCGGACTACGGCATCCGCCACCTCGATATGCCGGCCTCAGCGCCGCGGGTGTGGCAGGCCATTCAGGACGCACAGCGGAACAAATCCGCCGCCTGAGGCCGCAGCAGCGTCGCATTATCGGCGGCGGAGGATTCCAACCCATGCAAAAAATTGTTACGTCGCTGTTTTTTCAGGGTAATGCCGAAGAAGCGCTCGCGCTTTACACCTCGATCTTCAAGAATGCCAAAGTCACCAGCCGGTCTTATTACGGCGATCACGGGCCGGAGCCGAAGGGCACGTTGATGGCCGCAACGTTCACGCTCGATGGTCAAGAATTCTTCGCGATCAACGGCAAGGCGCCATTTAACTTCACCGAAGCGATGTCGCTGATGGTTCGCTGTGAGGCCCAGACCGAGATCGACCACTATTGGTGCCGGCTCACCGCCGATGGCGGACAGGAAATCCAGTGTGGCTGGCTCAAGGACAAGTTCGGCGTGTTCTGGCAGATCGTGCCCGCCAAGCTCGGCGAATGGATGAAGGACGCTAGGAGAGGCAACGCCGTGATGACGACGCTGGTTCAGATGAAAAAGCTCGACATCGCGACGCTGCAACAAGCTTACGATAACGCCTGACCCGGCTTCGGGTCGGATCTGGATCGACCCGCTTGTCAAAACCGGCGAATTGCCCCATGTCAGGCGCCACGCGAGGCGCCCTCAGCGCTCCGCGGGAAAACCCAGGTGGGGGATCGTCCAATGGTAGGACAGCGGACTCTGACTCCGTTAATCTAGGTTCGAATCCTAGTCCCCCAGCCACTGTTCGTTGCGTCTATTTGGCCCTGAAAAATCAGGGCGTACTTCAAATCGGCCCTC
>JAFAQJ010000135.1 GCA_019246455.1 Pseudolabrys sp. | reverse complement strand
CGTCAAAAGCCAGAATACCGGCCTTTGGAAGGAAAAAATGATGTGGAACAAACCCTTGCGGGCTTTTATGGCTTGAAGTCAGCTGGAATTGGCGGCTCTTCTCGCATCAGAGTGATCGTTACCCGGCGATTGGGCGCCATATAGGGGTTGTCGGCAAAGAGCGGCTCGGTGTCGGCTTTGCCGGCGATCATAAAGATGTTTCCGGGCGGATAGCCCTCCTCGGCCAGAATCGCCCGCACCGCATTGGCGCGGTCCGCAGAGAGTTCCCACGGGCCATAGCCCGGCTTCGGCGGCACCTTGCCCGCCGCGGTATGGCCGGTAATCGAAATCCGATACGGCATGGCCTTGAGCGCGGGCGCCATTTTCTGAATCAGCTTCTTGGTGCGCTCGTTCGGCTCCTTGGCGCCGTCCAAAAACATCGAACGGCCGTCCTGGTCCACGATCTCGATGTTGAGGCCCTGCTTGGTCTCCTCGACCATGATGTGTTTCGACGCTTCGGTGATCTCCGGCATCTCCTGTAACGCCTGACGCAATGATGCGGAGGCTAGCGAGAACTTCGAATCGTTCTTGAAGCGCGCGCCGTAACTGCGCTGGCGGTCGTTCTCGTCGGGGCTGGGCGTGGCCGACGCTTCGTCCGGATTGATGATCGCGGCGTTCTTGAGTTTCGGCCGCGTCGGCAATCCGAGCACTTCGATGATGCCGGAATAGCGCACGCGATCCTGCACGCCGAATGCATCACGCATCGAACCGGCGACGACCTGAAGCTTGGCCTGATCCTGCGTCGAAAACGCCACAAGCATCACGAAGAACGCGACGAGCAGACCCATGAGGTCGGCGAACGTCACGAACCAGCCGTGCCCGCCGCCGTGAGCTTCTTTGCGCCGTGCCATGGGTTCGATCGCTTCGCGCTAGGCCACCGCGAGTTCGGCTTCTTCTTCCTCGGTATGGCGATGCTTTTCCGGAAGATAGGCGAGCAACATTTCACGCACCAAGGTCGGGCTCTTAGCCTCACGGATCATTAAAATTCCATCGATGATCAAAGTGCGATTGATTTCTTCGTCGACCAGCTTGAGATGCAATTTGTCTGCAATCGGCAGGCAGAACAGATTGGCGACTGCGGCGCCATAGAAGGTCGCGAGTAGCGCTACCGCCATGTAAGGGCCGAGCTTCGAGGGATCGGTCATGTTGGCGAACATCTGCACCATGCCGATCAGTGTGCCGATCATGCCGAACGCCGGCGCGCAATCGCCGATCGCACGGTAGATCTTCTGGCCTTCGTCGAGATGGGTCAAGAAGTTGTCGCGGTCGCGCTCGAGATTGTCGCGGATGAACGTACCATCATAACCGTCAGCGACGAACCGAATGCCTTTGGCGAGAAACGGGTCTTCGATCTCGACCTTTTCAAGGCCGACCGGACCCGATTTCCGGGCGATCTCGGCAAGGCCAGCGAGCTCATCGACCAACTCACGCTGCGACATGCGGCGCAGTGTGAAGGCGAATTTCATGCCGAGCGGAATGCCGTGGAAGATGCAGGAGAGCGGGAAACGGATCAGGGTCGCCGAAAGCGAACCGCCGAAGATGACGATGAAGGCATGGAGGTCTACGAACATCCGTAGATCGCCGCCCATGAGAATGAGCGTGCAGAGCACGACGCCGCCGGCCGCAAGACCAAGACCGGTTGAGATGTCCATGTGAGCCTACTCCACGCCACCGACATGGGTCGCGCGAGCACGCGCCCCTACCCCGGCATGGACCCTAGACGGCGCGGCTTAATTACCCGTAAAGCCTAATTAATAAGAAACGCCGGGGTGACCGACCCTGAAAAACCTGCAAAAGTCGGCCAAAATCAGTGGAAATTGGAGGATACGTCATGCGTGAGATCGGCCATTTCATCGGCGGCAAGGCCGTCAGAGGGGCCTCCGGCCGGCAAGGCGACGTATTCAACCCCAATACCGGCGAGGTGCAGGCCAAGGTGGCGCTGGCAAGCAAGTCCGAAGTCGAGACCGCGATCGCCAACGCCGAAGGGGCGCAGCCGGAATGGGCAGCCACTAATCCGCAGCGACGCGCTCGCGTGATGTTCAAATTCCTGCAACTCGTGCAGGACGAGTACGACGACATGGCGCGGCTCCTGTCGTCCGAACACGGCAAGGTCTTTGCCGACGCCAAGGGTGACATTCAACGCGGCCTCGAAGTTGTCGAGTTCGCTTGCGGCATCCCGCATCTGCTCAAAGGCGAATACACCGAAAGCGCCGGTCCCGGCACCGACCTCTATTCCGTGCGTCAGCCGCTTGGCGTCGTTGCCGGTATCACGCCGTTCAACTTTCCAGCGATGATCCCGTTGTGGAAATGCGCGCCCGCAATTGCCTGCGGCAATGCCTTCATCCTCAAACCCTCGGAGCGCGATCCGGGCGTACCGATGCGGCTTGCCGAGTTGTTCATGAAGGCCGGCCTGCCAGCCGGTATCCTCAATGTGGTCAACGGCGACAAGGAAGCTGTCGACACGCTGCTGACCGATGCTCGTGTCAAAGCGATCGGTTTCGTCGGTTCTTCGGACATCGCACATTACATCTATTCGACTGGCGCGGCGCATGGAAAGCGCGTGCAGTGCTTCGGCGGCGCCAAAAACCACATGATCGTCATGCCGGATGCCGACATGGACCAAGCGGTCGATGCGCTGATCGGCGCCGGCTACGGCTCGGCCGGCGAACGCTGCATGGCGATTTCTGTTGCCGTGCCGGTCGGACAAAAGACTGCAGACACGCTGGTGAAGAAGCTCATTCCGCGTGTGGAAAGCCTCAAGATCGGCCTATCCACCGACACGCAAGCCGATTATGGACCGATGGTGACGAAGCAGCTTCTCAACAAGGTGCGCGGCTACATCGACACCGGCGTGAAAGAAGGTGCCGACCTCGTGGTCGACGGCCGTAATTTTAAGCTTCAAGGCTATGAGAACGGCAATTTTCTCGGCGGCTGCCTGTTCGACAACGTCACTGCGGGCATGAAGATCTACAAGGAAGAGATCTTCGGCCCGGTACTCTCGGTTGTGCGCGCCAAAGACTACGAAGAAGCTGTTCGATTGCCGTCTGAACACGAGTACGGCAACGGCGTTTCGATCTTCACGCGCGACGGCGATACGGCCCGCGATTTCACCAACCGCGTCCAAGTCGGCATGGTCGGCGTGAATTTCGCGATCCCGGTGCCGCTCGCCTATCACACCTTTGGTGGCTGGAAGCGCTCGGGGTTCGGCGATCTCAACCAGCACGGCCCGGATTCGATCCGTTTCTACACCAAGACGAAGACGATCACTGAACGCTGGCCGTCGGGCACCAAGGAAGGCGCCGAATTCGTCATCCCGACCATGAAGTAATGCGGGATCGCATGCGGCAGTTCGCCGTTGGTGCGTTGCTGCTAATGCTAGCCGGCTGCGCGAGCGGCGGGTTTCCGGGAAGCGCGAACGACGCGCCGAAATGGACGATTGGTGGGCGCTGGATACTGGCCGCGCCCAATGCTCCGCCTTGTGGCATGGAATTTAGCGAAGGCGACAGCGGCAAAGGCTCGGTAAAGCCGGACGGTGGATGTCCAGCTTCATTCTACAGAAGTCGCCGGTGGATATTCGACCAGAGCACCCTCACGGTGCTTGACGATACCGGCGCGGCGATCGGCCAGTTGACGTTGGATGGTGGGCAATTCCAAGGTAAGGCCTTCACCGGAACGCCGATCAGTCTCACCCGCCCCATTATCCCCCCCGAACAATAACTTCATTCATGTCCGATTATCAGCTGCTTTGCTTCGCCCAATCCGGCAACGCCTATCGCGCTGCTTTGATGCTCAACCTTATCGGCGCAAACTGGAAGGCGGTGTGGGTCGATTTCTTCGGCAAGGCCGTGCAGCGTTCCGCCGAATGGCGCGGCGATGTCAACGAGATGGGCGAGGCGCCGGTCCTGATCGACGGCCCCAAGAAATTATCCCAGTCGGGCGTGATTCTGACCTATCTCGCGCGCAAAAGCGGCAAGTTCCTCCCTCAGGGCGAGGACGAAGAACTTGAAGCACTACGCTGGATCATTTTTGACAATCAGAAGGTCAACGGCTTCCTTGGCCCATTCCGTTTTCTCAAAAATTTCGCGAAGCCTGCGGGCGACCCCGCCGTGATGGGATTCCTCAAGGGTCGTATCGACGGCAATCTGGCCATCGTCAACAAACGGCTCGAACGGGCGCCATTCCTGCTCGGTTCGCGGCCGACCATCGCCGACATTTCAATGTGCGCGTATCTCTACTACCCAGCCGAGGAGTTCGGCTTCGATATCCGCAAGGATTATCCAGCGATTGCAACCTTCCTCGACCGCGTGAAAGCCTTGCCGGGTTGGGCTCATCCTTATGATTTGATGCCCGGCTATCCCTTCGGCACGCAGCTGCTCAACGGTAAGCCGACTGTTTGATTTCTAGTTGAGGCGCGGCGGGCGCTCATCGCGCGGCGTTTCGCCGGGCAGCGGTGCTACATCACCGTTGGTCGCTGCAGGCGTTGCCGTCATCGCGGCTCGATCTTTACGCACGTATTCATTGTAAGACCACCAGCCAACCGGAAGCGCACAGAGATAAGCGATCGTTCCGATCGACAATGTCTCCCATGGGTAACTCACCAGCACCGCGAAAAATAAAACGACGGCGACGAACATCGGCAACACGGACTCCGGTGCAACGCGCTTACCGACACGTTTGCCCGAGAGCACCGGGAGTTTCGACACCATCAGCATGGCAATGAACAGCGTGTAGACGAAGGCAAACCAGATCACGACGAGGTTCACAGTAAGCCCGAGAAAGTTGAGATAGATTGGCAGCAGCACTGTAATCGCGCCGGCCGGCGCGGGAATGCCGGTGAAGAAGTTTCCTGCCCAGACCGGTTTGTTTGGGTCATCGATCATCACGTTGAAGCGCGCGAGCCGCAGCGCCGAGCAAATTGCAAAGATCAAGGCGGCAATCCAGCCGACCGAGCGCAAATCGTGCAGGCCCCAAAAGTAGAGGATCAGCGCCGGTGCGACGCCGAAGTTGACAAAGTCCGCCAAACTGTCGAGCTCGGCGCCGAATTTCGACGCGCCCTTGAGCATGCGGGCGACGCGGCCATCGATGCCGTCGAGCAGTGCGGCAAAAACAATCGCCGCCAGCGCCAGATCGAGCCGCCCCTCAAACGCCATGCGGATGCCAGTGAGGCCCGCGCAGAGCGCCAGCAACGTGATGACATTGGGGACCAAGGTACGCACTGGCACCGGCTTGAAACGCCGGCGCTTCTCGGTGGGGTCGAAAGGCGGGAAAACCATAAGAAATTATAGCTCCTTTGGCCCGGTCGCGTGGCGCTTCCGCGAACCGAACGTCGCTGCATAGTAAATGCCCTTTTGCGCCAAAATTATGCGCACAGGCGCAGGGAATAAACGCGCAGCTGCGGAATAGACCGGATTCCGAGCCTGGGTGCGCTGCGGCGTGATGCTGGTCCGCGTCTTGCTAGTATCCCTCCGATTTCCAACCGCGGGCAACAAGGTCCGCCGATGCAGGGGGTTGTTCATGTCAGTCGCTTCGTCCTCGGTGAGCGCGTCCAGTGCCACCACCACGCGCTGGATCCAGCTTGTGCTGGGTTTGGTGGCCATGGCTTCGATTTCGAGCCCGCAATATGTCTGGACGCTCTTCACCAAGCCATTCCAGGACGCGCTCGGTGTGCCGCTCTCGGCGGTACAGGTCACGCTTACGATCCTGATCGTGTTGCAAACCTGGCTGTCGCCGGCGCAGGGCTATTTCGTCGACAAGTTTGGCCCGAAAGCACTGATTGCCGCTGGCTGCATCCTGTCCGGCCTCGGCTGGGTCGCGTCCGCGTATGCGACCAGCCTGACGATGCTCTATCTTACCTACGGACTCTTCTGCGGCGTCGGCACTGGCGTCGTCTATATCGGCATCATCGGCCAGATGGTGCGCTGGTTCCCCGACCGCCGCGGCTTTGCCACCGGCATGGTGGCAGCGGGTTATGGCTTCGGCGCGATTGCGACCACGTTCCCTATCGACTCAATGCTCAAGAGTGTCGGCTATCAGCACACGTTGGTCGTGTTCGGCATCGGCATGGCCATCGTCGGCGCGGCGGCTGCGATGCTGATGCGCGCGCCGACCGCTGGCGACAAGTTGCCGCCGCCCGCCGTGCTGACGTCGAAGAAGGATGTCGCACCGCAAAACATGATCAGGACCAAGGTGTTCTGGCTGATGTTCTTCATGATGAGCATGATGTCGACTGGCGGCCTGATGGTGATCCTGAACTTCGCGGCGTTCTCGCGTTCGTTTGGTGTCGCCAATGTCATGGTATGGGGACTCGCCGCGCTGCCGCTCGCGCTCACGATCGACCGCATCACCAATGGGCTGACTCGGCCGTTTTTTGGCTGGGTGTCGGACCGTATCGGCCGCGAGAACACGATGGGGATTGCCTTCCTGTTTGAGGCTGCCGCGATACTTGGGCTCGTTCTGTCGCGCGACAATGCGATGTTGTTTGTGCTCCTGTCGGCGGTGGTGTTCTTCGGTTGGGGCGAGATCTTCTCGTTGTTCCCTTCGACGCTGACCGATACCTTTGGCACCAAGAACGCGACGACGAATTACGGTTTCCTTTACATGGCGCAGGGCGTCGGCTCGGTGCTTGGTGGCCCACTCGCCGCGCTGTTGTTCGAAAACACGGGAAGCTGGCTACCGGTGTTCGGTATCATCATCGCAATGGACGTCATCACCGGGCTGCTGGCGCTGCTGGTGCTAAAGCCACTGCGCCGCAGTTACGCGATGACAAAATAGGCGCGGGGATACTGGGCCGGCGACGTCAGCCGGTCCGGAATGCCCGTCCCGGATCCGAGACGCGCAAATCGGCAATGATGGTTTCGCCGGCGATCGCCGTCTGCCCGACGGCGATCGCCGGCACCACGCCTTCCGGCAGATAGACATCGAGACGTGATCCGAAACGGATCATGCCGAAACGTTCACCGGCGGCGATGGTCTGTCCTTCCCGCCCATAACAAACGATGCGGCGCGCCACGAGGCCAGCGATTTGAACGACAGCGATCCGCGCATTCGCTCCGGCAATCACCAATGAATTGCGCTCGTTATCGAGGCTCGCTTTATCGAGGTCGGCATTAAAGAATTTGCCGGGCTGATAGACAATGCGTTCGATGCGGCCAGCCAGCGGGCTGCGATTGATATGGCAATCAAACACACTCATGAAAATCGACACGCGCGGCAGCAACTTGTCGCCGAGCCCCAGTTCGTGTGGCGGCGGCGCCGAGGTGACCATGCTGATGCGGCCGTCGGCGGGGGCAACGACGATCCCGTCGCGCACCGGAGTCACGCGCGGCGGGTCGCGGAAAAAAAACACACACCATAGTGTCAGGAGCGTCCCAATCCAGCCGAGCGGCGTCCACAACCAAAACAGGATGATGCTGGCGAACGCAAAGGCGCCGATGAACGGGTACCCCTCCGGCGAAATCGGTACCCATTGCGCGCGAATTGAATTGACGATCGACATCGGACCTTCTCATTCCGCCGCGTCGGCGGGGGTTTCCCTGGGGGCGACCGGCGGCGCGGTATCGGCCGCGGCGCTGATCGTATCTTCGACCGGCGGCGGATTGCGGTTGGGAGCGCCGCTGCCCTCGCCAATCAACGCCAGTTTCTCGCGGGCTGCTTCCGCTTCGCGCTGGCGATTCCACATGCTGGCATAAAGACCGCCCTTGGCAAGCAAGGCATGGTGCCCGCCGCGTTCGACGATTTCACCTTTGTCCAACACAATGATCTCGTCGGCACTGACGATGGTCGACAAGCGGTGCGCAATCACGAGGGTCGTGCGGCCACGCGACACGCGCTCCAAGGCGTCCTGGATTTCTTTCTCGGTATGGCTGTCGAGCGCAGACGTTGCTTCGTCGAGCAGCAAGATCGGCGGCGCCTTTAGGATCGTGCGCGCAATGGCAACGCGCTGTTTCTCGCCGCCCGACAGTTTCAGGCCCCGCTCACCGACCTCGGTTTCGTAGCCTTTAGGCGACAGCCGGATGAACCCATCGATCTGCGCGAGTCGCGCTGCCTCTTCGACCTCGGCATCAGTCGCTTCCCAACGTCCATAGCGGATGTTGTAACGGATGGTGTCATTGAAGAGCACGGTATCCTGCGGAACCATGCCGATGGCGTGGCGCAGCGATTTTTGGGTGACACGGCTGATATCCTGCCCATCGATCATGACTCGGCCGCCCGACAGGTCGTAGAACCGGAACAACAGGCGGGAAATGGTCGATTTGCCGGCACCCGACGGGCCAACCACGGCCACCGTATGTCCCGCTGGCACTTCGAACGAGACGCCCTTCAGGATCGGGCGGTCGGATTCATAGGAGAAGCGGACGTTCTCGAACTTGATCGCGCCGCTCGTAACCGTCAGCGGGGCGGCGCCCGGCGCATCCTTGATCTCCGGGTCGCGCGAGAGAATCGAGAACATGGTCTCAATGTCGATCAGCGCTTGCTTGATCTCGCGATACACCATGCCCATGAAGTTGAGCGGCTGATAGAGCTGGATCATCATGGCGTTGATCAGCACGAAATCGCCGACGGTATTCGTGCCGTTCTTGATGCCGAAGGCGCACATCACCATCGTCGCACCGAGCCCGACGCTGAAGATCGTGGCTTGGCCAGCGTTGAGGACGGCGAGCGAGGTGTAGGCCTTGACGCTGGCGTCCTCATAGCGCGCCATCGAGCGGTCGTAGCGCGCGGCTTCGCGCTCCTCGGCGCCAAAATATTTCACCGTCTCGTAGTTCAAGAGCGAGTCGATCGCTTTCACGTTGGCGTCGGTATCGCTGTCATTCATCTTGCGGCGAATGCCGATGCGCCATTCGGTCGCCTTGTACGTGTAGGTCATGTAGACGACGACCGTGATCAGGATCGCGACGACGTAGCGCCAGTCGAATTGCCACATCAAAACACCGAGCACCATCAGAAGCTCGATGATCGTGGGAATGAGCTGCACAATCACCATACGCACGATGGTCTCGATGGCGTTGCGGCCACGCTCCAGAACGCGCGTCAGACCGCCGGTCTTGCGCTCGAGATGGAAGCGCAACGAGAGCTCGTGCATGTGCACGAAGGTGCGATAGGCAAGTCGCCGCACCGCGTGCATCGCAACTTGCGCGAAAATACCGTCGCGCAACTGCGTGAGCGCCGCCATCAGGATGCGCATCCCGGCATAGGCGACCGTCATCGCGATCGGCGCCGTCACCACCCAGACGAGCCATTCGTTGGCTGCGACAGGAGCGGTGCCGTGCCCGCTGAGCGCATCAGCCGCCCATTTGAAGGTGAACGGCGTGACGATGGTCGCGAGTTTGGCAAGCAGCAATAGTGCAAACGCGCCGGCCACGCGCCACTTCAGGTCCGGCCGCTCGTGCGGCCAGATCGATGGCCACAGGCTGATAAAGGTCGAAATCAGCGTGCCGCTATCCGCGGAAACCTGCAGATTTCGATTCGCCTGGACATGGTGGGGGGTCATCGCGGTTTGATATAGGGGTTTTCGGCTGACTTATCACCCTGCCGCAGGCAGACGGCCTCCGTTTTCAGGGGATTGCCGCGTCCTGCCTTGACGCTGCCACGCACCTTCGCCACATCCAACGCATGAAAGACGACACGAACAAAATCAGAAAAATCTGCGTTTATTGCGGCTCCGGGCCGGGCACTGACCCGGCCTTCGTTATGGCCGCCCGCGAATTCGGCGAGGCCCTCGCCAAAAACGGCATCGGCCTCGTCTATGGCGGTGGCAATGTCGGGATGATGGGGGAGATCGCCCAGGCCGTGCTCAAGCACGGCGGCGAGGTCACTGGCATCATTCCGGACTTCCTGGTGCAGCGCGAGCATGCGCGTCGCGATGTCGATAACCTAATCGTCACGCGCGACATGCACGAGCGCAAGCGCAAGATGTTCGAACTCGCCGACGCCTTCGTGGCGATGCCAGGCGGCGTCGGCACGCTTGAGGAGCTTGTCGAGCAACTAACCTGGGTCCAACTCGGGCGCCACAAAAAGCCTGTGCTGATCGCCAACATCAGGAAATTCTGGGAGCCGCTATGCGCGCTGCTCGATCATATGAAGCAGCTTGAATTCATCCGCGGCGATCTCAATTTCGAATTGCTGGTGGCCGACGAGGTCAAAGATATCTT
>JAFAQJ010000141.1 GCA_019246455.1 Pseudolabrys sp. | reverse complement strand
GCTCAATTTCGGCTCGCACAGAGCGTCGCGGGCCGCGAATTTCGCGTCGTGCGCGGTTTGCGCGAACTTGTTCCACGGACACACGGCGAGACAATCGTCGCAGCCATACACGCGGTTGCCGATTGCCTCGCGGAATTCGCGCGGAATCGGACCCTTGTGCTCGATCGTGAGATAGGAAATGCAGCGCCGCGCATCTAGGTGATAAGGCGCGGGGAACGCCTTGGTCGGGCAAACGTCGACACAGGCGCGGCAACTGCCGCAATGATCTTGGTCCGCCGAGTCGTACGGCAATTCGAGCGTGGTGAAGATCGCGCCGAGAAACAGCCAAGAGCCGAACTCTCGCGACACGAGATTGGTGTGCTTGCCTTGCCAGCCGAGGCCGGCCTGCTGCGCCAGCGGTTTCTCCATCACCGCCGCGGTGTCGATGAACACTTTGACGTCGCCGCCGGCATTTTCCACGAGCCAGCGCGCAATCGTTTTGAGCCGCGGCTTGATGATTTCGTGATAATCGTCGCTACGCGCATAAACGGAAATCGCGCCACGGTCGCGTTGCTTGAGGATCGCCAGCGGATCGCCCTCATCGGGGCCGTAGTTCAAGCCCAGCATCACGACCGAGCGCACCTCGCTCCACAGCGCACGGGGATCGCCGCGCCGCTCGGCATTCGCCGCGAGCCAATCCATGTCACCATGGCCGCCGCCGGCGAGAAACGTCTCGAGGTGCTGTTTCGCCTCGGCGATGGAATCCGGCCGTGCGACGCCAATCACACCGAAGCCCTGCGCGTGCGCTTGTGCAACGAGCGCCTCTTTGATCGCGCTGGGATCGGTCAGAAGTCGAGGTCGGCGTAGTTTTTCGCCGGCGGAATCCCGCCGAGCGCGTCGGTCAGGATCGCGCGGAACGACGGCCGCGACTTTACGCGCGCGTACCAGTTCTTCGCGGCTTCGTCCTCGCTCCACGGCACATCGCCCAGATAGTCGACCGCGGACAAATGCGCCGCCGCGGCCAGATCGGCGTGACTCAATCGCTCGCCGGCGAGCCAATCGCGGGTCTTCACCAGCCAGCCGATATAGGCGAGATGATAGCGGATATTGTGCCGCGCCGCGCGGATCGCGTCAGTATCGGGCGGGCCGCCGCCTTGTTCCGCCGTCATGAAGCGCTTGAACACGCGCTCCGTCACCAAGGGCCCGCTCACTTCGGCGTAGAATTTGTCGTTGAACCACGCGGCGAGCCGGCGCACCTCGACGCGCTGGCCGATGCTCGGCGGCAGCAGGCGCGCCGCGCCGCCATCGCCGCCATGACGCTCTTCGATATATTCGGCGATCACCGCCGCGCCCGGCACCGCGAGCCGGCCTTCCTCGATCAGGACCGGCAGCGTGCCGGCTGGATTGAGCTTGAGAAAATCCGGACGACGTTCCCAGAAGCGTTCCTCGATCAGCCGCGTCTCGAATCCGTATTCGCCGAGCGCCAGCCGCACGAAGCGCGAGTGCGGGCACAGCGTGTGATGAAATAAAGTCAGCATAATTTTCCGGAACCAAGACGGCGGGAATCAGCGCGCATCATAGGAGGCCCGCAAAGCCGCGCAAATTTACGACCGCAAGCTGTTGACCGGGCGCGCTGCATCGGGTCAAAAGCTCGCCCGTCGGGGCTTCTTCCGAGATTCGGAGTCATTATGAGCGCAATATTGGCGGTGATCGCGGCGCATGCCGACATAGTGAAAGCTGCCATTCTCGGCATCGTCGAAGGCCTAACCGAATTCCTGCCGGTGTCATCGACCGGGCACCTTCTGCTGATGGAGCACTTCCTCGGCTGGGACGACGAGGCGTTCGGTAAATCCTTCGCCATTCTAATTCAGCTCGGCGCGATCCTCGCGCTGCTGACGATCTATTTCAGCCGGTTGTGGAATCTCGCACTCAATATGTTCACGAGCTGGGCGGCGGCGCGTTTCGTGATCGGTATTCTGATCGCGTTCTTGCCCGCGGCGATCCTCGGCGCGCTGTTTCATGGCTTCATCAAAGACAAACTGTTCGACGTTCGCATCGTCTGCATCATGTTCATCCTCGGCGGCTTCGTTCTGCTGTGGGTCGACCGCATGAACCTCGCGGCGAAATATCATGAGGCGACCTCGTTTCCGCTGCTGACCTATTTCGGCATCGGCTGCGTCCAGGTGCTGTCGATGGTGCCCGGCACCTCGCGCTCCGGCGCGACCATCGTTGGCGCGATGCTGCTCGGCGCCGACCGCCGTTCCGCCGCGGAATTTTCGTTCTGGCTGGCGATGCCGACCATGATCGGGGCCTTCGCCTACGAAACCTTCAAGAGTCGCCACGAGTTGGCCGGCGGCAGCATCACGCTGATCGCGGTCGGCTTCATCATGTCGTTCATCTGCGGCTGGATCGTCGTCAAAACGTTCCTGAAATTCGTGCAGCGCCACAGCTTCGCGGTGTTCGCGTGGTGGCGTATTATTCTCGGCAGCGTCGGACTGTTTCTGATCTATTTTGGCCGGTAAATTTAAACGTTGCGGCCTGATCGCGGCTCGTAGAGCACGTCGCGATTGATGTCGCGCACGTCGCGCACGCCGGTCAGCGACATCGTGACCTTCATTTCCTCGCGAATGAGGCTGAGCGCCTTGGCGACGCCTTTCTCGCCCATCGCCGCGAGGCCGTACACAAAGGCGCGGCCGATCAGGCAGCCTTTGGCGCCAAGCGCCAATGCCTTGACCACGTCTTGCCCCGAACGAATGCCCCCGTCGAACAATACTTCAAGGTGGTCGCCGATCGTCTCGGCGATCTCCGGCAACACGGTGATTGTCGCGGGCGCGCCGTCGAGCTGACGGCCGCCGTGGTTCGACACGACGATGGCGTTGGCGCCGACATCGGCCGCGATCTTGGCATCCTCGGAATCGAGCACCCCCTTGATGACGAGCTTGCCGTTCCAATTCTTGCGGATCCACTCGACGTCTTTCCACGACAGCGAACCGTCGAAATTGCTGTCGGCCCAGCGCGCGGTGTCCAT
Organism: Pseudolabrys sp.; assembly: GCA_019246455.1. Lineage (GTDB taxonomy): Bacteria > Pseudomonadota > Alphaproteobacteria > Rhizobiales > Xanthobacteraceae > Pseudolabrys. The sequence goes on along the minus strand of JAFAQJ010000141.1, from coordinate 2,539 downwards.
CATGCCGCCGCCGGTCGTCTTCATGATGTAGTCGAATACGTTGCCGAACGTCCTGCGCTTGGCGGTAGCGACGCGCAGCGACCAGCCGATTTTGGTGACGAGGTCGAATGCGTTGCGCGCGGTCAGCCGCGGCGGCACATAGACGCCGTTCTTGAGGTCGCAGTGCCGCTGTCCGCGCATCGGCAGATCGACCGTGAGAAACAGCGCCGTGCAGCCCGCCGCCTTGGCGCGCGCGATCACGGATTCGGAAAAGCCGCGGTCGCGGAACACATAAAGTTGAAACCAGAATGGCGCTTTGGTCGCGGCGCGAATGTCCTCGATCGGGCAGATCGACATGGTCGAGAGACACATGCGAATGCCGGCTGTTTCGGCGGCGCGCGCCGCCAGCACTTCGCCTTCGCCGCCCCAGGTGAGCCCGCCCATGCCGATCGGCGCCAGCGCCACCGGCATCGCCACCTTTTCGCCAAGCATCGTAGTCTCGAGCGATCGGTTGTCGGCGTTGATCATCACGCGCTGGCGAAATTGCAGCGCCCGCAATTCGTCGCGATTACGCTGCAGCGTCACTTGATCGTAGGAGCCGTGATCGACGTATTCGAACACGGCTTTCGGAATCTTGCGCCGCGCGATCTGGCGCAGGTCCTCGATATTAGTGATGACCGGCATCGAAGTTGTCAGGCGGTGCGGCCGCGGAATTGGCCGGTCTTGCGGAAGCGCCAGAGATAAGACGGCACGATCGCGGCGATTGAATCAGGCGCGACGCCGAGCCCTTGCAACGTGCGGCCGTCGCGCTTGGCGCCTTCCGACACCACGTTGTCGGTCTTGAGCAATTCGACCTGGTCGGGCGTGAGTGGCGCGCCAGGCAAATATTGCAGCAGCGCGGCCTGCATCGAGGCGATCGAAAACGGCAGCGGCACAAGCAACCGATTTCGCTCGATCGTCTTGAGGATGAACTGCATCAGCTCCTTGAATGTCTGCACGTCGGGCCCGCCGAGCTCGTAGATTGAGCCGCCTTTGGCTTTGCCGTCGACGGCGTCGGCGACCGCCGTTGCAACATCGCCGACGAATACCGGCTGGAAGCGCGTGTGGCCGCCGCCGATCAGCGGCAGCACCGGCAAGAATCGCGCCATCGAGCCGAAGCGGTTGAAGAAATGATCCTCCGGCCCGAACACGATCGAGGGCCGCATGATGATGGCTTGCGGCACGGCGGCGACTACCAGTTTCTCGGCCTGCGCTTTCGAGCGCGCATAATGCGAGGGTGAGTTCTCGTTGGCGCCGATCGCCGATACATGGACGAGGCGCGCGCCATGTGCTGAGGCGGCGAGCGCGACCTGCTCGGCGCCAAAGCGATGAACCGCGTCGAAGCGTTGCCGCCCGGCCTCGTGCAACAGACCGACGAGGTTGATCAGCACGTCGGCATCGCGCGCCGCCGCCTCGACCGAAGGTGCATGGCGCAGATTGGCCTGCACGGCATGGATCTGCCCGACGCGCCCGAGCGGCTGCAGATGACCGGCGAGGTCAGGGCGGCGGACCGCGACGCGGATCCGATAATGGCGCTTCGCCAGTTCGCGGACGATATGCCGGCCAAGGAAACCCGATCCGCCATAGACCGTGATCAGCCTCTCGAAATTGGTTCTTGCGCTCATCGGAAGTCCTTTGCCCGAGTCCTCGTCCAGTTCTTGTCTTTGCGGGCGCGCAGTCTGCGAAGGATCGAGGGCCTATAAGGCCGCGACGACGGTCATTTGACAAGGCCGGAGGCCGCCCGTACCTATCCGCCGCGAGCCTTCAAAGGGCACGCCCAGGTGGCGGAATTGGTAGACGCACTAGTTTCAGGTACTAGCGGGTAACACCGTGGAGGTTCGAGTCCTCTCCTGGGCACCAGCCCCGATTGCGCAAGATCTCCGAATGGGAACGCCGGTTTCGGGTAAGATGACGCGCACAGAATCAGGATGTGAATGACGATCCGGTTGCATCGCGGCGACCTGCCTAATCTCAGCGCCTACAAGGGCGCGGTCGCCATCGATACCGAGGCGATGGGTCTCGATCCGAACCGGGACCGCTTGTGCGTTGTGCAGCTTTCGCCGGGCGACGGCTCGGCCGATGTCGTGCAGATTCCCGAGAGCAAACCGGACGCACCGAACATCAAGAAGCTTCTCGCTGACAAATCGATCCTCAAGATTTTCCATTTCGCGCGCTTCGATGTCGGCCTGCTCTATAAGACATTCGGCGTGATGGCCGATCCGATCTATTGCACCAAGATCGCCTCGCGGCTGGCGCGCACCTACACCGACAAGCACGGCCTCAAGGATTTGACGCGCGAAATTCTGGGCATCGATGTCTCGAAGCAGCAGCAGTCGTCTGATTGGGGCGCCGATGAGCTGACCGACGCACAGGTGTCCTACGCCGCGTCCGACGTCCAGCATCTGCACGCCCTCAAGGACAAGCTAGACGCCATGCTGGCCCGCGAGGGCCGTGCCGATCTGGCGCAGGCCTGTTTCCGCTTCCTGCCGGAGCGCGTGAAGCTCGATCTGGCAGGCTGGGC
>JAFAQJ010000138.1 GCA_019246455.1 Pseudolabrys sp. | reverse complement strand
AGGCTCAAAAGACCGATGCGCGGATGGTGTCGAATGCGCTGTTGCTGTCGGACGACGCCGAAGCCGACAACAAGCCGGAGCTGGAGATTTTCGCCGACGACGTGCAGTGCGGCCACGGCGCCACCGCCGGCGCACTGAGCCAGGAGTTGCTGTTTTATCTGCACGCACGGGGTATTCCGCCGAAAGAGGCGGAAGCGCTGCTGATCCAGGCTTTCATCGGCGAAGCGGTCGAGACCATCGCACATGAAGGCCTGCGCGAGGCGATCATGAACGCCGCGGTCGCGTGGCTCAGGGCGCGCAAATGAACAAGCCTTTGACGAACGGCATGTATGACGTGACGCGGCTGCGCGCCGACTTCCCAGCGCTGTCGATGAAAGTCTACGGCCAGCCGCTGGTCTATCTCGACAATGCCGCTTCGGCGCAGAAGCCCAAAGCCGTGCTCGATCGCATGCGCAAGGCGGCGACCGAGGAATACGCCAATGTGCATCGTGGCCTGCATTACCTCGCCAATGCCGCGACCGAGGCCTACGAAGGTGCGCGCGAAAAGGTGCGGACTTTCATCAATGCCGAGCGGCATGAGGAAATCATTTTCACGCGCAACGCCACCGAGGCGATCAATCTCGTTGCCTACACGTTTGGCAAGGAACGCATCAAGCCGGGCGATGAGATCGTGCTGTCGATCATGGAGCACCATTCCAACATCGTACCGTGGCACTTCCTGCGCGAGCGTTATGGAGCGGTGATCAAATGGGCGCCGATCGACGAGGATGGCAATTTCCTGGTCGATGAGTTCGAGAAGTTGCTGACGCCGCGCACCAAAATGGTGGCGATCACGCAGATGTCGAACGCGCTCGGCACGATGGTGCCGATCAAGCAGGTGACGGCGCTGGCGCACGCCCGCGGCATTCCGGTTTTGGTCGATGGCGCGCAGGGCGCAGTGCATCTCGATGTGGATGTGCGCGACGTCGATTGCGACTTCTACGTCTTCACCGGCCACAAGGTGTACGGCCCGACTGGGATCGGCGTGCTTTACGGCAAATATCAGCATCTCGTCGACATGCCGCCGTTCAATGGCGGCGGCGAGATGATCCGCGACGTCTACGAGGACCGCATCACTTATGGCGATCCGCCGCACAAATTCGAGGCCGGCACGCCGGCGATCGTGCAGGCGATCGGGCTCGGCGCGGCGATCGATTACATTAACGCGGTCGGCAAGCGGCGGATCCGCCAGCATGAGACGCTGCTGACGAAATACGCGCACGAGCAACTCGGCCGGATCAATTCGTTGCGCATCATCGGCAACGCCAAGGAGAAGGGACCAATCGTCTCGTTCGAGATGAAGGGCGCGCATCCCCACGACGTGGCGACCATCATTGACCGTTCGGGCGTCGCGGTGCGCGCGGGCACACATTGCGTGATGCCGCTTCTAGCGCGCTTCGGATTGACCGCAACCTGCCGAGCGTCATTCGGTCTCTACAACACTACCGAGGAGGTCGACCAATTGGCGGCCTCGCTCACCAAGGCGCAGCAGTTTTTCGCATAGGATTTTTGTATGAGCGACACACCGACCACCGATAAACCGCCGGTCAACGCCGCGATCGCCGGCGCCTCCGCGCTGCCGGAGTCGGAGCTCACGAAGCTCACCGATGACATTATCGCGGCGCTCAAGACCGTATACGACCCAGAAATTCCGGCCGACATTTACGAGCTCGGCCTCATCTACAAGATCGATATCGCCGACGACCGCGCGATCAAGGTCGACATGAGCCTGACCTCGCCGAATTGCCCCTCGGCGCAGGAGCTGCCGATCATGGTGGAGAACGCGGTGGCGAGCGTCGCCGGGGTCGGTCCGGTCAAGGTCGACGTGGTGTGGGATCCGCCATGGGACCCGAGCCGGATGTCGGACGAGGCGCGGATGGTGCTCAATATGTGGTGAGGGCACCGGTTTAGACGGCCTCTCGACTGCACTTGTTGCTGACGTTTAGAATCACCAGATAAACTTCGGTTATGACCATGCAACCACGACCAAGACCTCAGGTGATGCGGCTCACCGATGCCGCCGCGCAGCGCATCAAGCACGTGATGGCGAATGCGCAGCGCCCGGTCGCGGGCGTGCGGGTCGGCGTCAAGAATGGCGGCTGCGCCGGCATGGAATATACGATGGAATACGCCGAGGCGGTTCAGCCGACCGACGAGGTGGTCGAGGATAAGGGCGTCAAGATCTTGGTCGATCCGAAGGCCGTGCTGTTCCTGCTCGGCACCGAGATGGACTACAAGACCGAGAAATTGTCGGCGCAGTTTGTCTTCAATAACCCGAACCAGACCTCGGCCTGTGGCTGCGGTGAGAGCGTGCAGCTCACACCGGCGAAAGCCGACTGACTTTTAGAAATCTCAGGCGACTTTTGCCGGCATGCCGCCCGCGGCGACCTCCGGATCGGTCTCGCACATCACGCGGTTGCGGCCGTGGCGTTTGGCCGCATAGAGGCAAGCGTCGGCGCGCTCGATCAGCGATTGCACGGTGTCGTTGCCATGCGCGGTTGCGACGCCGAGCGAGATCGTGATGCGGCCGAGATGCTCGCCGGTCGAGCGCTTCATCAGCTCTTTGGTCATCACAGCCTTGCGGATGTGGTCGGCGACCGTGATCGCCGAGCGCAGCACCGTGTTCGGCAGGATGATGGCGAATTCCTCGCCGCCGTAGCGCGCGGCGGTATCCTGGCCCTTGACGTTGGCCTTGACCGACATCGCGACGAGACGCAGCACCTGATCGCCGGTGAGATGGCCGAAATTGTCGTTGAAGGCCTTGAAGTGGTCGATGTCGGTCATGATGAGCGACAGCGCTTCCTTGCGCTGGCGGCCGTCCTCGATCGCCTGCGCCAGGGTCTCGTCGAAATATTTGCGGTTGGCGAGCTGGGTGAGGGGATCGGTCAGGCTCTCGTTGCGAACCGTCTCGAGATTGTTCTGGAGATCGGTGATTTCCTGCTTCGAAGCATTGAGGCGCGCCTCGAGCTTGGCGTTGGATTCTTCCATTTCTTTCGCCGACTGCACCAGGCTCTCAACAATCATGCGCAGCCCATCGCGATCCTTGGGCTGGGCGTGGTTGAGCTTGTCGGTCGCACTGGCGAGGTTCTCGTTGAGATGCGTGGCGGTGCCGGCCGCCGCGGCGATCATCGCCATGACCTGCTCGATCTCGCCCATCACGCGCGAACCGACTGTGTCGATCTTCTCGGACAGGCGGGTCGGCGACAGATAGGATTCGTAGATCTGCTCGAGGTCGGCGTCGCTGAGCGCGCCTTTCTCCTTGAGCGTGTCGTTGATTTTCTGGTTGAGGGAGGGGCTATACCCCGTCGCGTAGGTGTACCAGATCTCGTAATTGCGCGGGCTGGCGGGTTGGCGTAGCGCCCGGATCTGACCTAGCGCGATGTCGGCGAACGCCATCGTGCGTTGGTGTTCGTCGGCCTGCCCGGTCATTCTAACCCCTCTATGCGGGTCTTCTGCCCGCAAAACCCCGCTCGCGGGACCCCTTTGGCCGCGCGCCACCTGTGAAAAGGACGGTACGGGACAGGGATGAAGAGCCGGTAAATATGAAACTATGGGCGCCGCTTATAACGGCGGTGCACAAATATTCACCGGCTGGAATACGAGGGCCGATGAATCGGCCTTTCTCAGGCCTTCGCCGGGACAGGCCGCAGCAGGAAGGCTGGCAGATGTGAGGTGTCGGCCGTTTCCGCGGCCGCGGGCGGCTGTGCACGCGGGCCAGCCTCGGGCCGATGCTGGCGCTGTGGCTTCTTCTCGCCGCGC
>JAFAQJ010000133.1 GCA_019246455.1 Pseudolabrys sp. | reverse complement strand
ATTCGCCGCCTGCTGGGGGTTGAGGGTAATTACGGTGAGATGCTGGGCCTTACCAATGATTGGGCCTACCGCATCATCAAACACATCGGAAATTATGGGGAATCCTTTGAACGCAACATCGGTCAAGGTTCGCCACTCAAGATTGCTCGCGGCCTAAACGCACAGTGGAATAAGGGCGGCCTGCAATACGCTCCACCCGTGCGATAACCCGATTATCGATATACGGCTCGGGACCTGCTGCCCTTGATGATGGGTCGAACTCACATGCCACCTAGTAAAAAAACGAGCCGCTGGCGGTTTTGCATTGCGCCGATGATGGAATGGACCGACCGGCATTGCCGTTATCTCCATCGTTTGCTGACGCGCAAGGCTCTGCTCTACACTGAAATGTTGACGACGGGCGCGGTGTTGCGTGGCGATCGTGAACGCTTGCTTGGTTTTGACGCATTCGAGCAACCGGTCGCATTGCAACTCGGCGGTTGCGATCTGCAGGCCTTGGCGCAATCGGCCAAGATCGGCGAGGACTTCGGCTATGCCGAGATCAATCTTAATGTCGGCTGCCCCTCGGATCGCGTTCAGGAAGGCCGCTTTGGCGCCTGCCTGATGGCAGAGCCCGACCTGGTCGCGGCCGGCGTTGTCGCGATGAAAGCTGCCGTGACTGTCCCCGTGACGGTTAAGTGCCGGATCGGGATAGATGAGCAGGATCCAGAACAATCGTTGTTCGTGTTCGCCGGTGCTATGAAAGCGGCGGGTGCCGACGCGCTGATCGTGCACGCCCGCAAGGCGTGGCTGAAGGGACTGTCGCCGCGCGAGAACCGCGAAGTGCCACCTCTCGATTACGCGATCGTGCACCGTCTCAAACGCGCTTATCCCGATTGGGACATCATCATCAATGGTGGCATTGCCTCGCTTGCACAGACTCAGGCGCAACTGCCATCAGTGGACGGCGTGATGATGGGTCGTGCGGCCTATCAGGAGCCGTGGCGGCTGCTGAATGTCGACCCGTTGTTGTTTAGCGAGCCAGCTCCGTTCAGTTCCGCGAAAAATGCAGCGCTGGCCTTCGTGCCGTACATTGAGGGCGAGTTGAAAAAGGGCGTGCGATTGCACGCCATGACGCGGCACATCCTCGGGCTTTTCCACGCTGTTCCGGGCGCGCGGGCCTTCCGCCGGCATCTGGCGACGGAAGCCGTCAAGCCAGGTGCCGATGCCCACGTGCTGATCGAGGCTCTCGCGCTGGTGCTGGACAGCAGGCCGGATTTATCGCACATCGCCGCCTGATGCTTTCCACGGTTGGGGACTTTCGTGTTTGGAATGCCGCTGAGCGAGATTGTCTGGCTCGCGCTGTTAATTGCCGCCGCCGGCGTGGTCGTCGGTATTTTTGCAGGATTATTCGGCATCGGCGGCGGCGCGGTGATCGTGCCGGTGCTCTATGAGGTTTTTCGTATCCTCGCGGTGCCGGAGAGTTTGCGGATGCAAATGTGCATCGGCACCTCGCTCGCCATTATCGTACCGACAACCGTGCGCTCGTATTACGCGCACAAAGCGCGCGGTGCGGTTATTCCACAGGTCGTACGCATTTGGTCGATCCCGGCTGTACTGGGAGTCGCGATTGGCGCCGTGACGGCGGCTTACGCGCCAGGAGCGGTTTTCAAAATCGCCTTCGTGATCTTTGCCACGCTGATCAGTGCTCGGATGTTTCTGGGCACCGAACGCTGGAAGCTTGGCGACGACCTGCCGGGTCGCGGCTGGCAATCATTGTTCGGCTTCATTACCGGGCTGTTTTCGTCGCTCGTCGGGGTGAGTGGCGGAGCCGTCTCGAATGCGATCCTGACGTTTTACGGCCGCACCATGCAGCAGGCTGTCGCGACGTCGTCGGGGATCGGCGTGCCGATTACGATCGCGGGTACGATTGGCTACATAATCGCCGGTTGGAAATATATGGCGCAGTTTCCACCCTTGTCGATCGGCTATGTGTCGTTGATCGGCTTTGTCTTCATGGCGCCGGTGTCAAGCTATACTGCTTCTTACGGCGTGCGGTTCGCGCACTGGCTCCCGAAGCGCAAACTCGAGATTGCGTTCGCCTGCTTTCTGGCGTTCGCCTCAATCCGCTTCCTGGTCACTCTGCTTTGACGGTCAAGGCGCGCCGCGCAATCGCAGCCTATCGCCGCGCACTTCCCAGCTGTCCAGTCGGTTGAGGAAGCTCATACCGAGCAGGCTATTTCTGAGCTGCCCGGGCTGCGCGACAAGCGCGGGCACAGAGCGTTCGGTCAGGCCGCCGACAGCGAGACGGTCAAGTGTCACTGATGCGGCTTTAGTTCGTCCATTCGCGGTGTCCACGTTGACGGTATAGGCCAGCATATCGACCGGAAGCCCGGCCGCCTTGGCTGCGTCGTGCGTCAACGTCACGGAGCTTGCGCCGGTATCGAGCACCATGATGATAGGCGCGCCGTTGATGCTGGTGTGGAT
>JAFAQJ010000132.1 GCA_019246455.1 Pseudolabrys sp. | reverse complement strand
TTCTGTTCATTCCTCATGCGCTCGGCCGTAAGGTTTGGTTCGTTGAAGGTGAAGGCCCGCGGCTCGAACCGATCGATGGCACGCAGATCATGGATACGCTCGCTGGGGATATCGACGACAACATACTCGCGCCGGTTTACGAGACGGTGCGGCGCGTGAAACAAGCGCTGCCGGCGGAAACGACGTTCATCGGATTTTGCGGCGCACCGTGGACGGTTGCGACCTACATGGTGGCGGGGCGTGGCACACCCGATCAGGCGCCCGCGAAAATGCTGGCGCAGGACGAGCCGGGTGCATTTGAGGAGCTGATTGAGACGTTGGTCGATGCCTCGGTGCATTATCTAGCACGGCAGCTCGAGACGGGCGTCGATTGCGTGCAGATTTTCGATACTTGGGCGGGATCGTTGCCGCCGGATGATTTTGAGCGCTGGTGCGTGCAACCGACCAAGGTGATCGTGACAAGGCTGCGCGAGAAAGTGCCGGATGCAAAGGTCATCGGATTTCCGCGCGGCGCTGGGGACAAGATCCCGCGTTACGTGACAGAGACTGGCGTTTCAGCCGTCGGCATGGAGGCCGAGATCGACAAGAGCTTTGCCCGCGACGAGATTCAGTCGTTAGTGCCGGTGCAGGGCAATCTCGATCCGGAGATTTTGCGGGCCGGGGGTGATGCGCTTGACCGCGCGGTCGACGAGGTAATGGCCGCGTTCGCCGCCAAGCCGTTCATCTTCAATCTCGGCCACGGTATCCTGCCCGACACGCCGGTGGCGAATGTCGAGCGCATGCTCAAGTGCGTGCGGGGACAAGCTTGATCCCGATAAGTGGGAACCGGTTTTCGGATAAGATCGCATAATGCTCTATCTCTGGATCAAAGCCCTGCACGTCATTTCGGTCATCGCCTGGATGGCCGGCATGCTCTATCTGCCGCGGCTGTTCGTTTATCACGCCGATGCCGCGCCCGGCTCCGACAAGTCCGAGACCTTCAAGATCATGGAGCGGCGTCTCCTCAAGGCGATCATCAACCCGGCGATGATCGCGACTTGGGTGTTCGGCCTGACGATGGTCTACCTGATGGGGTGGGATGCGTTCGTGCAATCGCACTGGCTGCACGCCAAACTTCTATTCGTTTTGGTGATGTCGGGACTGCACGGCTACTTCGTGCGGCTCTTTAAGACCTTCGCCGCCGACCGCAATACCCGGCCCGCGAAATTCTACCGCATCGTCAATGAGATACCGACGGCCCTGCTGATCGTGATCGTCGCGCTGGCGGTCGTTAAGCCGTTCTGAATTCACGTTTTTTCACAACCCGGCCGCGTTTCGGTCTTGCGGAAAACGCTGTGTTTTCTTATCTTGTGTGCGTCCCTCCAAGCGCAGGCGATGTCGCGACGTTCGGCCGTGAGTGCCAATCGCGAGATCAGGTCCGGGACATCTTCCAAAAACCCGCCGACCGCAGACCTGCGACGTACCTCCCCTCTCCCCCAGCGTGAGCCGCATCTTTTTCGGACTCCGCGGGTTCTCCTCAAGGACTAATGCCCCCCATGCGGGAAATGAAACTCCAGGACCTCAAGGTCAAAACGCCGGCGGAGCTCGTGGCCTTCGCCGAGGAAAACGGCGTCGAAAACGCCAGCACCATGCGCAAGCAGGAGCTGATGTTCGCCATCCTCAAGCAGCTCGCCACCCAGGAAGTCGACATTATCGGCGAAGGCGTCGTCGAAGTTCTCTCCGACGGCTTCGGCTTCCTGCGCTCGCCGGAATCCAACTATCTGTCCGGACCCGACGACATCTACGTCTCGCCCTCGCAAATCCGCCGCTTCGGCCTGCGCACCGGCGACACCGTCGACGGCCACATCCGCTCGCCGAAGGAAGGCGAGCGCTACTTCGCGCTGCTCAAGGTCAATACCCTCAATTTCGAAGACCCCGAGAAAGCCAAACACAAGGTCAATTTCGACAATCTGACGCCGCTCTATCCCGACGAGCGGCTCAAGATGGAGCATGAGGATCCGACCAAGAAGGATCTCTCGGCCCGCGTCATCGACATCGTCGCGCCGATCGGCAAGGGCCAGCGCGCGCTGATCGTCTCGCCGCCGCGCACCGGCAAGACCGTGCTGCTGCAAAACATTGCGCATGCCATCACCGCCAATCATCCCGAGTGCTATCTGATCGTGCTTCTGATCGACGAGCGCCCGGAAGAAGTCACCGACATGCAGCGTTCGGTGAAGGGCGAGGTCGTATCCTCGACCTTTGACGAGCCGGCCGGCCGCCACGTCCAGGTCGCCGAAATGGTGATCGAAAAGGCCAAGCGGCTGGTCGAGCACGGCCGCGATGTCGTGATCCTGCTCGACTCGATCACCCGCCTAGGCCGAGCCTACAACACGGTCGTACCGTCATCCGGCAAGGTGTTGACCGGCGGCGTCGACGCCAACGCGCTGCAACGCCCGAAGCGCTTCTTCGGCGCCGCGCGCAACATCGAGGAAGGCGGCTCGCTCACGATCATCGCCACTGCGCTGATCGACACCGGCTCGCGCATGGACGAAGTCATCTTCGAAGAGTTCAAGGGCACCGGTAACAGCGAACTCATTCTCGACCGCAAGGTCGCCGACAAGCGCACCTTCCCGGCGATCGACATCACCCGCTCCGGCACCCGCAAAGAAGAGCTGCTCACCGAGCCGGCGGTGCTCAAAAAGATGTACGTGCTGCGCCGCATCCTCAATCCGATGGGCACGATGGATGCCATCGACTTCCTGCTCGACAAGCTGCGCAACACGAAGACCAACGGCGAATTCTTCGAGAGCATGAATACCTAAAAGCCAACGCCGCATCAGGACTTTTGAAACGGCCGGGCACGTCCCGGCCGTTTCCTTTTGTCGGGTTGCACACAGTTCGGTTCCAGGAACCAAACGGCGTACGGGTCGTTGGCGAGCGAATGAATCGCCGTACTTATCCGTAGTGATTCTGACATTGCGACTCATTACGAACAGCGCCCGCGTCATGCGGGCGCGATCGCGTCTCTCACATCACCTATTGAAACGGCTCGGCGCCGAAGGAGGCGGCGCGTCTTCCTGCCTGTAGCAACACACGAGGGTTCAACATGAAATGTTTATTGGCCGCCGCGTCTTCGATTCTCATTCTTGCTGTTAATGCTCCCGCTCACGCCCGTCATTTTCATCATCGCTACCACGCGGCGAGCAACCTCCACGCGACGGCCGGCTGTGAATTCACCGACACAACGCGGATGGTATGCGGTTCGGCGTCATTCGCCAGCGCGCCGCGCATCATCGCCCGGACCGCGGCGACGGTTACGGTGATCGATGAAGGCACGGTTATTGGCCGTCGTCCCGAAGGATGCCCGCACGCCTATTGCGGCTGCGGGCTGCGCAAATATCTCGGATTGAACGATGCGCGATTGAATCTCGCCTATAATTGGGCGCGGCTGTTTCCGCGCGTCGCGACGCCTGGTCCTGGGCTCGCCGCGGTGCGTGGCGGTCACGTGATGTACATCGAAGCGGCCGCGGGCAACGGCCAGTGGACGGTGCGCGACTACAATTCAGGCGGCGGACTGTCGCGGCTGCACACCCGCGACGTGCGCGGCTACATCTTCGTCAATCCGCGCGGCACCCCGAGCGCCTAGTCACGGGGACCCCAGTCGCCACGCATCGTGCGCTGGCTGAGTTCGCGCTCCAGTTCATCGGTGAATTTGCCGCGTTGCATGACGAACAGCGCCGCATCGCGATCCGCGGCGCGTTGCCGGGCGAGCATCGCCGCATCGTAGAGGATCCGCCAGAAGCCGCGGCGGTCAGGCGTCGTATGGGGCACGGTGTTTGCGTGAGAGAGGGCGAGGAAAGCCATAACCGCCTCCATTAGGTGATCAAATCTCAACCGGAACGTCGATATCGCCCTTTTCGTTCAGCCTCACAAACGATACTCTCTCATTTGATAGATGAGAGAAAATCATGCATCGGGCGATGCCCCCACTCTCGGCCTTGCGCGCTTTTGAGGCCGCGGCGCGTCATCTGAGCCTGACCCAGGCGGCCCTTGAGCTGAACGTCACGGCGAGCGCCCTCAGTCATCAGATCCGCGGCCTCGAAGATTTTCTGGGTTTGCGGCTATTCGAGCGCCGGGTGCGTGCGATCGCACTCACCGCAACCGGCAAGCAGCTTTATCCGGGGTTGCAGACCGGTTTCGCGCAAATCCGCGCGGCGGTCGAAAGCCTCGCTTCGGCGAACCAGGCCAATGTGCTGGTCGTCAGCACCTCACCCGGTCTGACGTCGAAATGGCTGGCGCCGCGGCTCTACCGGTTCGCGGCCGCGCATCCCGATATTGAGGTGCGGATTTCCTCTTCGTCATCGAACGCGAATTTCGCGACCGACGGCATCGATCTCGCGGTTCGCAACATGCCGGTCGATCCGCCCGCCGATCCGACGCTTGAGTTCCAGAAACTGGTCGATACCACCTACATTCCAGTTTGCAGCCCACGTTTGATCGAAAAGCATGGACCGGTGAAAGACGCGCCGGCGTTGGCACGGCTGCCGCTCATTCATGACGATTCGCTCGCTGCACGCGGCGCCAGCCCCGACTGGAGCCAATGGTTTGCGGCCACTGGCGTCGACAATGTCGACGTCCGGCGTGGCCTGCGGTTCAACAGCGCCGATCACGCGCTCGACGCCGCCGGTGAAGGCGCCGGCGTGCTGCTCGCCCATGACATTCTCGCTTACGACGATCTGCGGACCGGACGGCTGATCATTCCGGTCAAATTCGCCCTGCCGACCGGTCGCACTTTCAGTCTGGTGTGGGCGAAAGGCCGCAAGCCAAGTCCGGCTGCGGCAAGTTTTCGGCGCTGGATCAAGGACGAGGCTGACGCGCTCGACTGGCGCGGCATCAGAGGGCCGCGCACGACGGATCGTCGCGCCTAAACTTTGTGCGCGACTTGCCCTTATTTCATGCGGCTTTAGTGCGCTGCAGTAAGAATTCGGAAACCATATGTCTGCGACTTTACACCCCACTTAATTTCCGCGAGCAACGATGCCTGCGCCCAGCCGCCGTCCTTTTCCGCGCCCTGCGCTTTGGATTGCGGTCCCGACATTCGCGGTCGCGCTCGTTGCGGTTGTTGCGGCCAATGCTAGTTTTCTTTGGGGCACGATGGTCGCTATCGCAGGCGCCGTCGCGGTGAGCTGCTTCGCCGAGTATCGTCTCGCCCGCATTATTTCCTCAATCGACCGCATTGCGCGCGGGGACCGCTACACATCGCTGCCGCAGTTGATCGGCGACGGCACGATCCAGCAGTTTGCTGCATCTGCCGAGACGATGCGCAGCGCCTTAATTGCGGCCGACACTGTCAGCGTCGATCTCAGCCGGCGTGAAACCGAGGCGCGCCTGCATCATGCCGGCCGGCTATTTTTCACTGGCAATTTCCGAGGCGCGGTCGAGGCCGTGGTCAGCGCCTTCACCAGCGCCGGCGAGCGCATCCGTGGCACCGCCGACGATCTCGTACAGCGCAATCGCGACATGGCGAAAGAGGTGACGGCGGCGTCGCAAGCCGCCGCCCAGGCCGCGCAGGACGTCGAGGGCGTTGCCGCCGCAGCGCGCGACGTTCAGACGCTGGTCATCGGCTCGGCGCAACAGGTGACGGAGGCACGTGAAGCGACAGCGCGCACCGCCGCAGAGCTCAATCGCGCCGACGCCACCATGCACAAACTCGCTGCCGCGGCGCAGCGTATCGAGGAAGTCGTCAAACTCATCAACGCGATCGCGGGTCAAACGTCGCTTCTGGCGCTCAACGCCACGATCGAGGCGGCGCGGGCCGGCGAAGCCGGCCGCGGCTTTGCCGTGGTTGCCGCCGAAGTCAAAGAGCTGTCGCACCGCACGGCGAAGGCGACCGGCGAAGTCACCGCGCAGATTCACGGCATACAGCAAGCGGTGCAGGATACCGCCGACGCCATTGTAGCGGTCGACAGGTCGGTGTCGGCGATGGGATCGGTCAATGAAAACATCACACGCATCATCGAGCAGCAGGTGACTCAGCTCGATGTGATCGGCACCGAAGCGAGCAAGGTCGCCGACAAAGTCAGCGGCGCGCTGCCCGGCATTCGTGCCGTGGTCGAGGATGTCGCGAGCGCCGGCGACGCGGTGCTTTCGACCGCGGAGGACCTGATCGGCCGGGCCGAAACGCTGGCGTCGTCGGTCAGCCGCTATTTCGCCGATCTCGATCACGGCTCGATCAAGCTCGGCATCCTGCATTCGCTGTCGGGCACGCTGACCGCAAGCGAGCGCCCGCTAACGCAGCTTCTTGTCATGATGATCGAAAAGCTCAACAAAAACGGCGGTTTGCTCGGCCGTCCGGTTGAGGCCGCGATCATGGACCCCCGCGCCGATCTGACCGCTTATGCCGATCAGGCCGAAACGCTGCTGCGCGACCAAAAAGTGGCGGCGATCTTCGGCTGCTGGACCTCGGCCTCGCGCAAGCAGGTGCTGCCGGTGCTGGCGAAATACGACGGGCTTTTGTTCTATCCGTCGCAATACGAAGGACAGGAGCAGTCGCCGCACGTCATCTATACCGGCGCGACACCACAGCAGCAGGCGCTGCCGGCGGTCGATCATCTGCTTGCGATGGGCCGCCGCCGGTTCTTCTTGGTCGGCACCGATTACGTCTATCCGCGCACCACTAACGCTATCATCCGCAACTACCTTGCATCGAAGGGCATCGGTGCCGACGCGGTCGCAGAAATGTACGTGCCGTTTGGCGAGCGCATCTGGCACGAGAAGGTGCAGGGCATCCGCAGATTCGCCGCCACCGATGGCGCGATCATCGCAACGTTGTCGGGCGACAGCAACGTGCATTTCTTCCGCGAGCGCGCGCGGCAGGGCCTCGACGCTGACATTCTGCCGGTGATGTCGCTGTCGCTCGGCGAGGCCGAGATGCCGGCGCTGCATGAACGTAATCTGGTCGGACACATGGTGGCGTGGACTTATCTGCACACGCTCGACACGCCGGAGAACCAGGCCTTCATCAAAGAGTGGCGCGACTTCACCGGCGATCCAGCGGCGCTGACTAACGATCCGATGGAAGCGAGCTGGATCGGCTTCCAATTGTGGACGCAGGCGGTGCAGGCCGCAGGCACCACCGGTGTGGCCGCCGTGCGCGCCGCGCTGGCCGGCCGCGTCATCCGCGCGCCGTCCGGCTTCGATGTCAGGCTCGATCCGGTCAACCAGCACTTGCACAAGCATGCCGTGATCGGCCGCATGGACAAGAAGAATGCGATCTGGCCGGTCTGGGTGTCGCCGCAGCCGATTGCGCCGGAACCGTGGAGCACGTGGTTGCCCGAGATCGATGTGCGCAAGAGCGCCTAACGCATCCCCTCAACCGCGCCGGCGATGTCTTCCGGCTTCGTCACCGGCAATGAGCAGGTTTCGGCGATGCAGACGAATGCGGCGCTGCCTTGTGTCGCGGCAATTTTCGCCTGCGCCGGATGCGAGGGCGCAAGATCGACGGCCTTGGCGGCGCGCAACACGATGCGGTCGAGGAACGGCAGTTTCAGCGCGGCCTGCGCGAAACTTTCAGCGTCCGGACCAGCCGCGACGATTTCGGCGGCGCGCAGCCGCAGATCGAGCGCATTGAGCAGCGCGACGTGCGCGAACAGCGAGCCCGATGCGGCCGACAGCACGCCGTCGAACAGCGCATCGGCTTTCTTGCGCCACTGCTCGTCGCCGGCGAGCGTCGCGAGCCGCACCAGATTGCCCGCTGTGATCGCATTGTGGTTCGGCACCGCTTCGTCGGCGGTCGAATGTGGGCGCAGCACCAGCCCCTCGGCGTCGTCGGCGGTGAGGTAATAGCCGCCGCGCTCGGCGTCGAAATAATGCGCGTCGAGTTCGCGCTGCCAGGCCAACGCGCGCTCGAGATAAGCGCGCTCGCCGCTCGCCTCATGGAGTGCGAGCGCGGCGCGCGTCATCGCGGCGAAATCCGACGCGAGGCCGGGGTAAAGCAGTTTTCCGCCACGCCACGAATGACCCAATCGATCGCCTTTCGTCATATTGGTGGCGATGAAATCGAATGCACGCCGTGCCATCGCGATCCACTCGCCCTCGCCAAGCAAGGTGCGAGCATTGACCAGCGCCGCGATCATCAGCCCATTCCAGTCGGCCAGCACCTTGTCGTCGAGCCCCGGCCGCACGCGTTTTTCCCGCGCCGTCAGCAATTTCTCACGCAACGGGGCGAGCCGCTCGTCGTCGGAAACCGTGCGCTCGGCATCGTTGAGCCGGTTGAGAATATTGTGGCCTTCGAAATTGCCGTCCGGCGTCACGTCATAGTGTCTGGCGAAGAACGTGCCATCGTCGGCGCCCAGCACGTGCATCACTTCGTCGTACGACCAGACGTAGAACTTGCCCTCCTCGCCTTCCGAGTCCGCATCGAGCGAGGCGCAGAATGCGCCCTCCGCCGTCGTCATCTCGCGCTTGAGCCAGCCGACGGTCTCGCGGGCGCGTTGCGCGAACAGCGCCGTCCCGGTCCGCGCGCTCGCAAGCGCGAGCAATTCGAGCAGCTGCGCGTTGTCGTAGAGCATCTTCTCGAAGTGCGGCACCAGCCAGCGTTCGTCGACCGAGTAGCGCGAGAAGCCGCCGCCGAGATGGTCGTAAATGCCGCCTTCGCACATCCGCTCCAGTGAAAACGCGATGGTGTCGAAGAACCGCGTGTCGTGCGATCGCATGCCGGCGCGCCACATGAATTCCAGGATCGGCGGGTTGGGAAACTTCGGCGCGCCGCGCATGCCGCCATGGACGCCGTCGAACATGTTGCCGATCTGGCGCGCGTACGAATCGAGCTCGCGGGTGCCGACCACGAGCTTGTCCTTGGGCCGCGCCTTTTCGGCGAGCCGCGCCAGCAGCGCCGCGCGGTTCTGCTCGATCTTCCCCGGCTCTTCCTTGAACAGCCGCGCCACTTCGCGCAGCACGTCGGTGAAGGCTGGCCGGCCGTATTTCGATTCTTTCGGGAAATAAGTGCCGCCCCACACCGGCTCGCCGGCCGGCGTCAAAAACATCGTCAGCGGCCAGCCGCCTTGCTCGCCCAACAGGTGCAGCGCGCTCATGTAGATCTGGTCGATGTCGGGCCGTTCCTCGCGGTCGACCTTGATGTTGACGAACAACTCGTTCATCACCGCCGCGATGCCCGTATCCTCGAACGACTCGTGCGCCATCACATGGCACCAGTGGCAGGCCGCATAGCCGACCGAGAGCAGGATCGGCTTGTTCTGAGCTTTGGCGTCTGCGAGCGCCTCCGGCCCCCATTCGCGCCAGTCGACGGGATTGTGCGAGTGCTGCAGCAGGTAGGGTGAGGTCGCGTGAGCGAGCCGGTTGATGTGGGTCGATGACGTCGTGGACATGCGGCAACCCTGCCCTAACAGGTCTGCATTGAACAGGCGGCGGCGCCAGCGCGAAGGTCGCCTGATTGATGGCGACGATTAGCGCCACGGCTTTGCCGACGTCGGGACCCGAGAATTCCTTTTGCACCAGCAGTGGCGGCAACGAAGTCAGGCTGCCGAACCCGAGGCCGAACAGCGCGCAGCCTGCGAGGCGCGGCCGAGGTCCACCCGATTCCTGCGCGCTTGACGGTTCCCTTCGGCGATCCTTATTGGCTTGTACGGCCCTGTTCTAGCCGCACGCCCAGCGCCTCGCGCAGTCCTCGTTGCCCGACGGGGGTCACTCGAATGACGCGCGATCGGCCGTCGCGTTTCACCCAGCCAAGCCCTATCAGCCGGTCGCACAGTGCCGCCCCGACATGCCCGGCGATGTGATAGCGCCGCTCGCTCCAATCGAGGCAAGCGCGGCAGAAGACGCGTTTCGAGGGTTTAGGCTGCACGAGATCGAGGCCGAATTCCGTGAGAAATCGCGTGCCGGCACGGGTGAGGACGCCGCCCTCCTCGCTCAACGCGACATAGCGTTTAGCCACCAGCGCATCGGCAATAGCGACACCGAGACGCCCCGCCAGATGATCGTAACAGGTGCGGGCAAAGCGCAACGCGTCGTCCTCCGCGGAACGCGGTTGATGGCGCGCCGGCGTTTCGATCGCCGCCACCGCCTTGATGCTTTCGAGCATCCGCGCCACCAGCGGTGATGCAATGCGGTAATAGCTGTTGCGCCGTCGCCGCGTCACCGACAGTAGCCGTGCCGCGACTAGCTTCGATAAATGTTCGCTCGCGGTCGAGCGGGATATCCGGGCGATGCCGGCCAGTTCGATGCCGGTCAACGCCTGCCCGCTCATCAGCGCGGCGAGCATCGTTGCACGCGCGGTGTCGCCGACCAGCGCGGCGACTTCGACCATATTGGCGGAGGCCGTCATGGCCATAAGGCTAGGGCGCTTCTGCCGGAGATCAAGCGTCCACAGTTCGGTTGTGGCCGAACCATGATCGCACGGATAAACGTTAGTGTGGTGCCTCAACCGAAGGAAAGCGTCATGATCAAACGCGTGCGCGTCGAGCCGATCTCGACTTATCTCGAAGGTTATCGCAAGGGCCGCAAATTCAGTCCGGTCTCGATTGCCAATGGTTTCATCTATGTGTCGGGTTTGCCGCCGTTCGAGCCCAAGACCGGCGAGATCGCCACGGGACCGTTCGAGCGCCAGTGCGAGCTCATCCTGGAGCAGCTCAAGACCTGCCTCGAAGCGGCCGGCACGTCGCTCAAAAATGTCGTGAAATGCAACGTCTATTGTATACCGGGCGAGACGCATTTCGCGGCCTTCAACGCGATCTACGACCGCTACTTTCCCGACGATCAGCCGGCCCGCATCTTCATGTACATCCACTCGTGGCCGGGTCCATTCGCCATCGAGATGGACGCGGTGGCGATGCTGTAGCTCCGCCATCATCTTGACCTGTGGGCGACTCGGCGCTTGCCTGCGCCGCTATGCCCAACGACACCATCTTCGCCCTGTC
>JAFAQJ010000305.1 GCA_019246455.1 Pseudolabrys sp. | reverse complement strand
TCGCCAGCTGAATGGACGATGAACTGAAAAGACCTGAATGATGTTTCCTGGCTGAGATTACGCGACAAAAGCAAACGCTGTGCGCTGGAGTTCAATCCACCTACTTAGACTGAGTCACGTTTTGCTCGATCTGGCGTTTATTGTCGCCAGCTACGGCGTTATCGCCTATGTCTCGCTGCCTTGGTTGTGGACCCGGCACGAACACCAAAAGGCCCTCGCCGGCATCCCTATGATCAGTGTCACGGCGCAAGGGATCGCCGGCGATCCGGATCAAAACTGAAGTTAGCGGCTAAAACGAAGCCGGACTCGAAACAGACAATGATTATTGCCGCAAACAAAACAGGGAAAATTCTACGTGGATCAGAGAAATTTTTTTGGCGATCAGGTTCGTTACACTAGGAACGACACGCGCTGAGCAGCCTGCTTAGGCAGCGATCGGCCAAAACAGACAAAAGACCCGGCAGATGCCGGGCCTTTTGCCGAATTGTTTTACCTGCAACCACACACTAATCTAGAGGAACATCGCGCATGTCGACCCGCAATTCCGCGTCGAGATTCGATAGCGGCTCGTCGAACAGGAAAATGCGTGGCTCGCGCACGATAGCCCGCCCGATTGCGACCGCTGAAACCGGCACATTTTACGGTCTGCTTTACGACAACCTGACCGCCGCAAATTTCGATCTCGGCGCCGAGCACAGCAACTACTTCGGCTTATATCGCAGTTACGAAGTAGCGGACGGTGACCTCGATTATACTTTGGTGTTTGGCCCCACGCTTCGCGACGTTGTCGCTTCGTTTGCCGAGCTAACGGGCAAGATGGCCTTCGGTCCGCGCTGGAGTCTCGGCTTTGCGCAAACGGCAATGGCCCTCGCAGACGCTGCGGATGCACAGGAACGCATCTCAAATTTCATCGATCGATGCGGTCAGAAAGATATCCCGATCAGCATGTTTCACTTCGGTTCGGGCTACACGATGATCGGCCCCCGCCGCTATGTGTTCAACTGGAACAAGGCCAAGTTTCCCGATCCGCCACGCTTGACGTCCAAGTTCGCTGCGGCAAACATGAAAGTCGTTGCCAACCTCAAGCCTTGTCTGCTGCGCGACCACCCGCGCTTTCCAGAGGTCGAAGCACAAGGCGCGTTCATAAACGACGCCGTAACCGGCAAGCCTGCGATCAGCCAGTTCTGGGACGGTGAAGGCGCCCACATCGATTTCACCAATCCAGCCGGGGTGTTGTGGTGGCAAAAGAATCTCGACGCGGAGATTCTCGGCAACGGCATCGTGGCGGCTTGGAACGACAATAACGAATACGAAATCTGGAACGAGGACGCGGCCTGCGCCGGCTTCGGCCAGAAAGTCGCGCTCGATCTTGTCAAACCTATCCAGGCCTTGCTGATGACGCGCGCCTCATACGAGCAGCAGGCGCGCGCGAAACCGCGGGAGCGGCCCTTCACCATTACCCGGGCCGGATGCCCGGGCATCCAGCGCTACGCGCAGACCTGGAGTGGCGACAACTCCACCAGTTGGGACAGCCTGCGCTGGAATTTGCGTACCGGGCTGCAAATGAGCCTCTCAGGCATGTTCAATATCGGCCATGACGTGGCCGGATTTTCCGGGCCGGTGCCCGAGGCCGAATTGCTGGTTCGATTCACGCAGGCCTGCGCGCTTCATCCACGCTTCATCATGAATTCCTGGAAGACAGACGGCACAACAACCGCGCCATGGATGTATCCGGACGTCCTTCCGGCCGTACGCTGGGCGATCCGGTTACGCTACCGAATGATGCCGTATTTCTACAGCCTGTACCGTCGCGCCGCGACGGAAGGTACGCCGATTTTGCGGCCGACTTTTTTCGACTTCCCTGACGATCCAAAGACTTTCGACGAAAACGACGACTTCATGGTCGGCGAAAATCTTCTCGCGGCGCCGGTAGTGGAGCGCGACGCTCGATCGAGAGAACTCTATCTGCCGGCAGGCCCTGCGGGCTGGTACGATTTTTATGACGGCACGCACCACGGCGCCGGACAAATCGTGTCGCTCGACGCACCGCTCGAGCGTGTACCGCTGCTGGCGCCGGAAGGGGCGATTCTGCCACTGACTGAAACGGCGACTGAATTTTCCCGCTTGCACGACGAGCCGTCGCGGCTCATACGGCTGTTTCCGCACCGCACGGAGGGTGAGTCGCATTTTACGCTTTACGAAGACGACGGCGCGACATTCGAGTACCGCGACGGTAATAGTGCCGAGTTGAAATTCACGATGCGATCGGATCGGACCACGATCCGTCT